>NZ_JBFTIN010000027.1:0-83551 GCF_056394785.1 Rhizobium sp. 10N414
CTGACGGTCATCGAAGGCACGCTCGGCAAGGCATTCGGCGTCATGGGCGGCTACATCGCCGCCTCGACGGCGCTGTGCGACTTCATCCGCTCGTTTGCCTCTGGTTTCATCTTCACGACGGCGCTGCCGCCGGCGCTGGCTGCCGGTGCGGTTGCCTCGATCCAGCATCTGAAGGTCAGCCCGTTCGAGCGCGCACGCCACCAGGATCGGGTCCGCAAGCTGAGGGCGCTGCTCGATCAGCGCGGCATTCCGCACATGCCGAACCCGAGCCACATCGTGCCGGTCATGGTCGGCGATGCGGCCAAGTGCAAGTGGATCTCCGACCTGCTGCTCGACAATTGCGGTGTCTACGTGCAGCCGATCAACTACCCGACGGTGCCGAAGAAGACGGAGCGGCTGCGCATCACTCCGACGCCGCTGCACAGCGACGCCGACATCGAACATCTCGTCGAGGCGCTGCATTCGCTCTGGGCGCGCTGCGCGCTGGCGCGCCACGTTGCCTAGCCAGCGCTATTCGGACTGGCAATTGCGAGCGATGGTGCTCGTCATTGCCCGTGGATGATCAAGGATTTCGCTCATTCGAAATGAGCCATACGCTACGGAAACCAAAACGCAACCCGCGACGGACAAGGCTCTGCCAGGGCGGGGATGCTTGGAGATACTATTGGCGACTGTTCCCGGCCCTGTCGACTGCCTCCTGCCAACCTGAAGAGGGTGTCAGTCGCCGGCGGGCGAGGAAACCACACCCGTTCGGCAGCCCCGGCATGGCCAGAAGGCCCGCCAATAATTGATCGCGATCAAAGACGTCTTGGTCCTTCCGGTGGACAAGACGTTATCGAATTCCTCAGGAGAAGACGGCCTTGATGATAGCTCAACACGACCGGCAAGCTGCCATCGCGCAGAATGATCAAGCAGATGGAAAGGAAGGTCCGGCGCCGTCGAGGCGGCAAGCCCTGGCACACCTGCGGCGGCTTGTTCCTCTTCTTGGAAGCCACCGACGATTGACAATCGGCGCGACGCTTGCCCTCACCGCCGCAGCCTTGATTTCACTTGCGCTACCGATGGCCGTTCGGCGCATGATTGACAACGGCTTCGGGCAGGGCGATGGCGAATTCATAAACCGCTACTTCCTGATGGCAATGGCTCTGGCAGTGGCTTTGGCAATTGCCAGCGCTCTTCGATACTATTTCGTGACGGCACTGGGAGAACGCCTGGTAGCCGATCTCCGGAAGAAGGTCTTTGGCCACGTCCTGTCACTTCCCGCCCAGTTTTTCGATTCGAACCACTCCGGCGAAATTGCCTCGCGTCTCACCGGTGACACTGCCCAGATCAAGACGGCGGTCAGTCTGACAGCTTCGGTGGCGTTGAGAAACTCAATCCTGTGCGCGGGCGCCCTCGGCATGATGTTCGTGACAAGCCCTGGCCTGTCATCGATCGCCCTCGCGGTGATCCCGTTGATCCTCGCACCGCTGATTGTCTTCGGCCGCTCAGTCAGGAAAAAGTCCCGAGCGGCCCAGGACTCGCTTGCAGGCGCCTCCGCCTATGCCAGCGAAATCATCGCGGCAAACCGGACGGTGCAGTCTTTCAACGCCGAAGATACTGCCCGTCAACGGTATGTCTGCGACGTCGAAATGTCCTATGGCAAATCCGTTGCGGCGGCACGCTCGCGCGCTTGCCTGACAGGCTTTGCCATCGCACTCATATTCGGCAGTGTGGTCGGCGTCCTCTGGCTTGGGGCGCACAGAGTCCTCGCCGGCACGCTCTCGCCAGGAAGTCTCAGTCAGTTTCTGATCTACTCGGTGATTGCAGCCGGCTCCTTGGGCTCTCTATCGGAAGTCTGGGGTGAGCTGGCGCAGGCAGCAGGAGCCGCCGGTCGGCTTTTCGAGCTGCTGAATGAACAAACCTATGATCGCGAGCCTGAGGCAAGCATGCCGCTTCGCGGCCCCGTCCGCGGTGGCATCGAGGTATCAGATCTGCATTTCTCCTATCCCAACACCCCGCAGAAAGAAATCCTCGCCGGACTTTCCATGACGGTCTCTCCGGGAGAGACGGTCGCTCTCGTCGGGCCATCGGGTGCCGGAAAGAGCACGGTCTTTTCGCTTCTGCTCGGATTCTATGACGGCAGCGCCGGACGCCTTTCCATCGATGGACGAGACGTGCGCTCCATCGCCCCGCGAGACCTCCGCAAGGAGATTTCGATCGTGCCACAAGAGGTGACGATTTTCGCGACCACCATTTTCGAAAACATCGCGTTCGGAAGACCCGAAGCAACGCGGGACGAGGTCGTCGCAGCCGCGATCAAGGCCCAGGCGCATGGTTTCATCACCGGCCTTGAGAATGGATACGACACTGTCGTTGGCGAAAGGGGTCTGACCCTTTCTGGAGGACAGCGGCAGCGGTTGGCGATTGCCCGCGCTATACTGAAGGACGCCCCTGTCCTCCTGCTCGACGAGGCAACCGCGTCGCTTGACGCCGAGAACGAGCAGCTCGTACAGGAGGGCTTGGAACAGCTCATGGACAATCGATCGACCATCGTGATCGCTCACAGACTTGCGACCGTTCTCAAGGCCGACAGGATCCTTGTGGTCGACGCGGGCCGGATCGTCGAGCAAGGAACGCACGCCTCTCTAATGCGCAACGGCGGCCTCTACAAACGGCTGGCCGAACTCCAGTTCAAGGGGCCCGCCACCGACTCCGAGCTGGACGCAGCGTGAGGCGCCATCCAAACCGCACAACGGTCGATGCAGCTATGCGAGCCAGTTCGACTGCGAGCGAGGGTGGAATGACGAACCAAACCTTGTGACCGGCGCAGGGAAGTGGTGCGCCGAGGTCGTGGTGACGCGCAGGACGTGGGATGAAGGCGTTTCTGTGTTGGCAAAGCCTTCAGCCACTGTTTGGGGATTGGCTCGCCATTTTGGGGTCGGTTTGTTAAGCTGCCGCTAAGCCAAGCGAGGCTCGGACATGCCAAACGATCCACCGCGATCTCATCTGGCGGCAATGAAAGGAGACGGCTTCTACAACCGTCATTCCTCAATGCAGGCCACTGGCATTTCAGCACTCCTTTCATTGTGGGAAACGGCGTGCCGGACAATCGCCGCGGGCGAGGGTCCCTTCACCATCGTCGATTATGGTTCCTCACAAGGCCGCAATTCGATGACCCCCATGCGCGTGGCGATTAGGGCGTTGAGGCTCCGGTCGGGACCGTCCGTGCCAATCGAAGTCGTCCACACTGACCTTCCCACGAATGATTTTTCGGCTCTGTTTGAAGCGCTTTCTTCAAGCCCTGACAGCTACATGAATGAAGCTTCTGACGTTTTTCCCTCTGCGATCGGCAGGTCGTATTTCGAGCCATTGTTCCCACGTCAACGCGTGGATCTCGGATGGTCGACGTGGTCATTACAGTGGATGAGTACCGGAATGATCGAAGCGCCTGATCACATTCTCGCCGGAATGAGTGCCACGCCTGAAGTGATTTCTGCGGTAAAGCGACAACAGGCGAAAGATTGGGAGCGCTTTCTGGTCCTACGGTCACGGGAAATGCGCCCTGGCGGGAAACTCGTGGCGGGCTTTACGGCCCGCACAGCCGACATCACGGGTTGGGAATGGCTCCTTGGCGAACTCTGGTCGGCATTGTGTGACATGAGGACGGATGGCTGGCTTTCGGAACGAGAGCAGACCCGCATCACAATACCGATCGGCATACGGACCTTGGATGAGATCAGGAAACCGTTCTTGAAAGTCGAAAATTTCGCCGATCTAGAACTCGAGCATCTGGATCTCGTCAGGCTTGCGGATCCTTGTTGGGAGCAATTCGAAAGGAACGGCGATGTGTTGGCGTTTGCCAAGCGTCACACGGCAATGATGCAAGCCTGGTGCGAGCCGACAATCGCGAGCTTGATCGAGCCATCTCGCAATCCGGCCGCATTTGTCACTGAACTGTTCAACCGGTTTGAGCGTAGACTGGTTGAAGGTCCCCGGCCTCACGAACCCTACATGGCAGCCGTGGTGTTATCCAAACGAGCCTAGCCAGAGAATTGGCGCGCGGCGGAAATTTGACATTCTCGATGATCCTTATGCCGACAAATCTCTTTGTGCCAATACGGGGATGTTCCATCCGGGCAGCCCTCTTGCGAGAGGCTCTGGAGGTCTTTTCCGTCCCGTCTTCCCCGAAATCCGGCCCGGTGAATGGCGGGCGCACATGAGCTTGCTGCGTCTTCTACATTGCAGCCAGCCGGCTCTCACTTCATGATAAGCGCATCGGATATCGAAAGCGGCGGCTAATGCATATCTTCCTCGTTCGACACGGCGAATCGCTAGGCAATATCAATGAACAAGCCTACCGTCAGTTCGGCGACCATAATGTTCCGTTGACGCAGTGGGGGTATCGGCAAGCACTGGCGGCCGGGCGAGCGATCGCAGCCTATCTTGCCGAATTGCCGCGCGGACAGATACGACAACTTGACGTCTGGTATTCTCCCTATATGCGGACGCGGCAAAGCAAGGACGCCTTGCTGGAGGCGCTGCCTCCCGGATTGGTCAGAAGCGTTCGTGAGGACTACCTGTTGCGCGAGCAGGATTTCGGTCTCTTCACCGAAATCTATGACCACGCGGAGCGAAGACAGAAATTTCCTGATGAGTTCGAGAAATGGGCGAGATTGCGGAGCAACAGCGGGAAGTTCTATGCAAGGCCACCGGATGGCGAGAGCAGGGCGGATGTGGCCCAGCGGCTTCGTCTATTCCTTCAAACCGTGACGAGCGACGTGCGCGACGGCAACAACGACCTGATCATCGTCGGCCATGGTGTCACCAACAGGGCGTTCGAAATGAACTTTCTCCAGCATGCCGTCGATTGGTTCGAGCACTCCGACAATCCGGGAAATTCCGACGTGACCTTGATCGCCGGGACACACGCGCGCGGCTTCAGATCAACCCTGTTGCACAAGGCCGAAGACCGCCGAACCGGAGATGAAGAGTTGCGCGATGCCTATGGATCCGAACTGACGATCACGCCGAAAGCCACGCCATAGCTCAGTGCCGCAAACCCGCCGCTATCGCATGAGCCAGAAAAGTGCGACTGCTTCGAGCCAGCGCATGAAGGGCCTCCATTGGAGGGAGGGTTCGAAGCACCGGTTGCCACGATGCCTCGAAGCCTCCCTCGTCCTTCCAGGAGATGAAGGACAAGAAGGACATAGGTCGCAAATCGGAGCGGGGAAGGGGGCCAAAGCCTGAGACAAGCGAATATGGTCCATCTGCAAGGCGGATAGTAGGCTAGCAAAATCAAGCACCTGGCAAATGAACCCTTGCGGGACCATCAAAAAGTCAGAACGTGTTGTCGATTTTTGCCGTCCCCAAACGTTCCTTGTTGGACGGCGGTTTCGAAATCCGCCCAGTCGTCCTTTCAATGTCAGGAGGAGTTGATGTGATGGATGCGAACAATCTTGTTTCCGCGCGGGAGCTGGCCAGAAGAAACGGCCTCAGTTTTCCGAACGAAAGCCCCGAGTATCGGCAGGCCCGCGATGAATTGCTCGCCGAGGAAATCGAGTTGCGCCGACATATCGAACGCGTTGCCGAGCAACGCCGCGCGCTGCCTCCAGGCGGTCAGGTCCGGAAGGACTACCGCTTCCAGGGGCCCGATGGCCAGGTTACCTTGAGAGACCTGTTCGCGGACAAATCCACATTGGTGATTTACAGCTACATGTATGGGCCGCAACGCGAACGACCATGCCCGATGTGCACGTCCATGCTGTCGGCGTTCGACGGAGAAGTCCCCGATATTTGCCAGCAGGTCGCCTTTGCCGTCGTCGCACGCTCGCCGATTGAACGTTTATTGGCGTTCAAGAAGGAGCGCGGCTGGCATCACTTGCCGCTCTACTCCGACACGACGGACGAATTCAGTCGCGACTATCATGCCATTGGTCCTGATGGCGGCGATGGCGCTGCCTATAACGTCTTCACGATCAAGGATGGCGTCATCCGTCACTTCTGGAACCCGGAAATGGGCTTCGCAACTGCCGATCCCGGCCAGGATCCGCGCGGCGCGCCGGATTTCATGCCGCTGTGGACCGTGCTCGACACAACGCCGGATGGGCGGCCGCCGAGCTGGTATCCGAGCCTTACCTATAGCAGTGGGCCGTAGGGCAGGGCCGTCAGTAGGGCGGGCGTCAGCCTTGCCTGCCGACGCTCGCATACATGCCCGTGGTACGAAACTCGGTCGGGTTCGTGCCATAGATGCGCCGAAAGACCTTGGAAAAATAGTTCGCGTCCTCGAAGCCTGAGCGGATTGCGACCTCCTTGACGGGCATGTTCGCGGTCTTGGTCAACAGTTTGACGGCCCGCTTCAGTCGTTTCTGCAGGACGAACTCGGCCGGCGGCAGGCCCTCGTTGGCTGCGAACATTCGCGAGAAATGTGCCCGGCTGAGGCCTGCGACCCGCGCAAGATCCTCGACAGGCAGAGGACGTTCCAAATTCGCCATGATGTAGTCAATGACATGCTGCATCGTCCGGTATTCTTCACTGAAAACAGGATGCGAACCGAAGACATCGTCGTACAGCGCCATGGCCGCCTCATAGGCGATTGCCGAAGCCAGGCCTGGCGTCTCCGCGCCATTGATCAGCCGGAGACTGCAATCTGCCAGATGCTCGATCGTTTGCGGTTGCAGTTTCAGGATCGGTCCGGTCACCGCGAGGATCGAGCGGTGGATGCGCAGCGCCTCCTCGCCGTTCATCGAAATCCAGAAAAATTCCCAGCGGTCCCCATCTTCAAGCCAATAGCGGTGATTGTGCGGGACGAGCACGAGCAGTGTCTCGCCTTCTTTCACCCGAAGCTGGCGATTCTCGTAACGCAGGTTGCCCGCGCCTTTGATCGTGTGCTGCAGGACGGTGAACGGTGTTTGGCCCCGCTTTCTGCCATCCCAGTCGTAGGTCGCATTCTCCCGGATCTCGTAGCCTGTGCTGGTCGGCATTGTGTGCAGGCTCTGGCGGCCACGCGGCAGCGACACGGTCCTCATGACCGGCCCGTTGTCAATCAATTTTTGCAGCACAAAATTACCCATGAAAGCATAATCCTTCTCTGGCGGCCCCGCCGAATATGCGCATAATCCGCCCCCAAGAGAGAGAACACCGCCTGCACCGAGGAGCGGCAGGGAGGAGAATAAGCCGGATTTCTGGCCTTTTTTGGCTTCGGGCGCAAGTCCGGGTCCATTTCTTCTTCTCATCGTTCAGCGCCGGCAAATTTGATCGCATTGAGGCAAGGATCATGAGTTTCAAAATCGCTATCATCGGCGCAGGCAGCGTCGGCTTCACAAAAAAACTGTTTACCGACATCCTCTGTGTGCCGGAATTCCAGGACGTCGAGTTCGCGCTTACCGACATGAGCGAACATAATCTGCAGATGATCAAGCAGATCCTCGACACGATCGTTTCGTCCAACAAGCTGCCAACCAGGGTTACGGCGACGACGAACCGCCGCGAGGCACTGACGGGTGCGCGCTATATCATCAGCTGCGTGCGCGTCGGCGGCCTGGAAGCCTACGCCGACGACATCCGCATTCCGCTGAAGTACGGCATCGACCAGTGCGTCGGCGATACGATATGCGCCGGCGGCATTCTCTACGGCCAGCGCAATATTCCTGTCATTCTGGATTTCTGCAAAGACATCCGTGAAGTCGCAGAGCCGGGTGCGAAGTTCCTGAACTACGCAAACCCGATGGCAATGAATACCTGGGCCGCCATTGAATACGGCAAGGTCGATACGGTCGGTCTCTGCCATGGGGTCCAGCATGGCGCCGAACAGATCGCTGAGGTGCTCGGCGCGAAATCGCCTTCCGAACTCGACTACATCTGCTCTGGCATCAACCACCAGACCTGGTTTGTCGATCTCAAACTCAACGGTCGCAAGATCGGCAAGGACGAGCTGGTTGCCGCCTTCGAAGCCCATCCCGTCTTCTCGCAGCAGGAAAAGCTGCGCATCGACGTGCTGAAGCGGTTCGGGGTCTATTCCACGGAAAGCAACGGCCATCTGTCCGAGTATCTTCCCTGGTACCGCAAGCGCCCCGACGAGATCACCAAGTGGATCGACATGTCCGACTGGATCCATGGCGAAACCGGTGGATATCTGCGTCACTCCACCGAGACCCGCAACTGGTTCGAAACCGAATTCCCGCAATTCCTGGAGTCGGCATCGAAACCGATCGATCGGGCCAAGCGTTCGAACGAGCATGCGAGCCATATTCTTGAAGCCCTCGAAACCGGACGTGTCTACCGCGGCCACTTCAACCTCAAGAACAACGGGGTCATCACGAACCTGCCAGCCGATGCGATTATCGAGTCCCCCGGCTTCGTCGACCGCTTCGGCATCAACATGGTTTCCGGTATCACGATCCCCGAAGCATGTGCGGCCACCTGCATTGCGTCGATCAACGTTCAACGCATGTCGGTTCATGCCGCCGTCAGCGGCGATATCGACCTTTTGAAGCTCGCCGTTCTGCACGATCCGCTGGTCGGTGCCGTCGCGACGCCGGAGGAGGTCTGGCAGATGGTCGACGAGATGGTCGTCGCCCAGGCGAGCTGGTTGCCGCAATATGCGGATGCAATCCCGGCTGCCAAGGAACGTCTGGCGAAATCGACTGTCAAGACCCGCGACTGGGCAGGTGCCGCCCGCCGCAATGTCCGTTCCATCGACGAGCTGCGTGCCGAAAAGGCTGCACTCAAGCAGGCCGTCTAAAGCTTCCGGACACGGGTGGCGATGGGGCTCCGGGAGGGAACTCATCGCCGAAGGCCCGTCGCCGGATCGTTTGAGGAGAAGCGGGGCTGCCACAAGCACCCCGAAAAACAAAGGGAGAGACGATGAGTAATATCCGCAACCTTGGCATTCTTGCCGGACTGGCGCTGAGCGTCTCGGTCTCGGCATTGAACGCCTATGCTTCCGAGCCGACGACACCGCCTGTTCCGCCGCAGTTTCCGGCGGAAGGCAAGATCAAATACGTATCGAGAGACTCCATCGAGGAATTCAAGGCTCTTCCGGAGTATCACGAGCCGGACTGGGTCACGAAGAACTTCGTCGACAGCGGCAAGCTGCCGCCCGTCAAGGATCGACTGCCAAAGGAACCTCTCGTCTTCAAGACCGACAACATGGTCGACGGCATCGGCGTTTATGGCGACACGATGCGCCATGTCATCGGCGGCCGGCCGGAAGGCTGGAACTATGGCGCCGGCCAGACACAGGGTTGGGGCGGCATCGATATCGGCCTGTCGGAGTGCCTGACGCGCACCGCGCCGCTCTTCCAGGTCGAAGCAAAGGATACCGAGCCGCTTCCCAACCTCGCCAAGAGCTGGGACTGGTCGCCGGATGGCCACAAGCTGACCATGCATCTGGTTGAAGGTGCCAAGTGGTCGGACGGCGCGCCGTTCAACGCCGACGACATCATGTTCTACTGGGACGACGAAGTCATCGATCCGAACGTTTCGCCGCTTGGAGGCGGCGCATCGCCTGAGGCCTTCGGCGAGGGAACGACGCTCAAGAAGATCGACGATTACACCGTCGAATGGACCTTCAAGGATGCTTTCCCGAAGCAGTATCTCTACACCATGGCCTATCCGAGCTTCTGCCCGGGCCCGTCGCATATCCTGAAGCCGCAGCATCCGAAGTATTCGAAGAACACTTACGACCAGTTCAAGAATGCCTTCCCGCCGGAATTCATGAACATGCCGGTCATGGGTGCCTGGGTGCCGGTCGAATACCGTCCCGACGACATTATCGTCATGCGCCGCAACCCCTACTACTGGAAGGTCGACGAAAAGGGCAACCAGCTGCCCTATCTCAACGAGTTGCACTACAAGCTGTCCACCTGGGCTGATCGTGACGTGCAGGCCGTTGCCGGTTCCGGCGACTTCTCCAATCTTGAGCAGCCCGAAAATTTCGTGGCTTCGCTGAAGCGCGCAGCCGAAAAGACGGCACCGGCACGTTTGGCCTTCGGCCCACGCCTGATCGGCTACAACATGCGCATGAACCTCTCCGCAAACGGATGGGGCGACCCTGATGCCCGCGGCCAGGCCATCCGTGAACTCAACCGGAACGAAGACTTCCGCAAGGCAGTCACCATGGGTCTCGACCGCAAGGCAATCGGCGACTCGCTGGTCAAGGGTCCATTCACGGCGATCTATCCCGGCGGCCTCTCATCGGGCACGAGCTTCTATGATCGCAACTCCGTGGTCTATTATCCGTTCGACCTCAAGGGTGCGAAGGAACTGCTCGCCAAGGCCGGCCTGAAAGACACCGATGGCGATGGCTTCCTGAACTTCCCGGCGGGAACGGAAGGCGGCAAGAACATCGAAATCGTGCTTCTGGTCAACAATGGCTACGCCACGGACAAGAGCCTTGCCGAGGGTGTCATCGGCCAGATGGAAAAGCTCGGCCTGAAGGTCATTCTCAATGCGTTGGATGGCCCGAAGCGTGACGACGCCCATTACGCCGGACGCTTCGACTGGTTGATCCAGCGCAGCTCGCCCGAGCTTGCCTCGGTCGTCCAGAACACCGAACAGCTGGCGCCTGTCGGTCCGCGGACGAGCTGGCAACATCGTGCCGGCAAGGACGGCAAGGTTGACCTGATGCCTTACGAACAGAAGATGGTCGATATCATCACGAAGTTCCAGAGCAGTCAGGACAACAACGAGAAGGTCGAGCTGATGAAGCAGTACCAGAAGGTTGCGACCGAGAATGTCGATACGGTTGGCCTCACGGAATATCCGGGTGCCCTGATCGTCAACAAGCGCTTCTCGAACGTCCCTGCGGGTACTCCGATCTTCATGTTCAACTGGGCCGAGGATTCCGTCATCCGCGAGCGTCTGTGGGTGGCCGCCGACAAGCAGGGCAAATACGAGCTGTTCCCCGAACAGCTGCCTGGCAAGCCTGGCGACAAAGGTCCGAACAACTAAGAGCTCCCCTCCCAACGAGGACTCCGGTCGCGCGTGAAGCGCGGCCGGGCAATATCAACAAGCCAGCCGCACCGACAGGCGCGACCGGCGGCAAGGAGAAGCGAACCGTCCGATGTTACGATTCCTGCTCGTGCGCATAGCCTCTGCGATTCCCGTCCTCATCATTTTGAGCATCGTGACATTCGCGATCATCCAGGCTCCGCCCGGTGACTATGCCGACTACATCCGTTCGCAGCTGATCAATCAGAGTGGTGCCTCATTCGCGCAGGCGGATGAACAGGCCCAGGCATACCGGATCGCCCACGGCCTCGACCAACCGATGGTCATCCAGTACGTCAACTGGATCAAGGGCATCATTACCCGCGGCGATTTCGGCTACAGCATGTTCTACAACAAGCCTGTTGCCGATGTCGTGGCCGAACGCCTGCCGCGCACGCTGGCGCTGGCCCTCGTCTGCCACATCTTCGCATCCGTGCTCGGCATTGGCTTCGGCATCTGGGCCGCAACCCGCCAGTATAGCTGGATCGACAGCCTTCTTTCCGGCATCTCCTTCCTTGGCATGACGGTGCCGCGCTTCCTGATGGCGCTGATCATCGTCTACCTCCTGGTCTTCCAGTTCAACGTCTCGGAAATCGGCAGCTTCTTCTCGCCGCAATTTGGCGGGGCGCCGTGGTCCTGGGCAAAGTTCGTCGATCTCGTCAGCCATGTCTGGCCGGTCGTCGCCATCGCCACCTTCGGCGGGCTCGCCTACAACATGCGTGTCATGCGCGGCAATCTGCTCGATACGCTGAACGCGCAATATGTTGAAACGGCTCGCGCCAAGGGCCTCTCCGGCAGTGCTGTTGTCATGCGCCACGCGGTGCCGAACGCGCTGCATCCGCTCGTTATGTATCAGGGCGTCGTGCTTCCCTACATGCTGACCGGCGAGATCGAGACCGCGATCATCTTCTCGCTGCCGACCGTTGGACCGGCGATCGTCGGCTCCATGGCAATCGGCGACGTCTATGTCACGGCCACCTTCATGATGGTGCTTTCCGCCACGCTGATCGTCGGCAACATCATCGCCGACATGCTGCTTGCCATGCTGGACCCGCGCGTCCGCCAGTACGGAGGAGCCTGACATGCTCGCCTTCGATTCAGCTCCTCCGCCACCGCACGAGGAAATCACCAAGCACCCGCATAACGGCAATGAAAGCTATCTTTCGCTCGTCTGGCGCCGGCTGCGGCGTTCCTGGACAGGCATGATGGGCCTAATCCTCGTCGGCCTGCTGCTCTTCATGGCAATCTTTGCGGATTTCTTCGCGCCGATGGATCCAAAGGCGACCGATGTTGGCTTCGCCCCGCCTCAGCTTGTCAGCCTGCGCGACAAGGACGGCAACTTCGCCTTTCCGCCGCGCGTCTATGCGCTCGGCGAATCCGAGGAACTCGATCCGGTCACGTTCCAGCCAATCGTCGGGCCGGACTACAACAACCCGCGCTATCTCGGCTTCTTCGTGAGAGGCGCTGAATACAGGCTCCTCGGCCTCATTCCTGCCGACCGCCACTTCTTCGGATCGGTCGATGGCCAACCGGTCCATTTCCTCGGAACCGACAAGTTTGGTCGTGACATCCTCTCGCGTGCCATCATCGGCTCACGCATCTCGCTGATGATCGCGCTGACCGTGGTCTTCATCGTCACCATTGTCGGAACAACCGTTGGCATGGTCTCGGGCTATTTCGGCGGAACCTTCGATGCCTGGGTGCAGCGCTTCGTGGAAATCGTCCTGGCCTTCCCGCAGTTGCCGCTTTATCTGGCCCTGACGTCGCTGATCCCGGTCACCGCACCAACCAATGTGTTCCTGGCATTTGTCATTGTCGTCATGTCGGCACTCGGTTGGGCGCAAATGTCGCGCGAAGTTCGCGGCAAGACGCTGGCACTCGCCCGTATAGACTATGTGCGCGCCGCCATGGCGGTTGGTGCCACTGACCGGCGCATCATCTTCCAGCACATTTTCCCGAACGTGATGAGCCACGTGATCGTTGCGGTCACCCTGCATATCCCGAGCGTCGTGTTGCTGGAATCGTTCCTCGGCTTCCTCGGCTTCGCCGTAAAGCCACCGCTGATTTCCTGGGGCCTGATGCTTCAGGATACCGCAAATTACTCCGTGATCGGGACCTACCCCTGGATCCTGGCGCCTGTCGGCTTCGTGCTGGTCACCGTCTTCGCCTTCAATGCACTGGGCGACGGTCTGCGCGACGCGGTCGATCCTTATTGAGGTGATGAAGATGGCTCTCTCACTCGTCAATTCCTTCGCTCCGCCCGTGCGCCACGACCACGAGGCGCATCAGGAAAAACCCGTCATCGACGCCCGCAATATCGGCGTCAAGTTCAAGGTCGAGCACGGCATCGTCGACGCGGTGAAGGATATATCCTTTCAGCTCTACCGCGGCGAAACGATCGCCATTGTCGGCGAGTCGGGTTCCGGCAAGTCTGTGACTGCCCGCACGGTCATGGGCCTTTTGTCCAAGCGTGCAACCGTCTCGGACAAGTCGAGCGTCCACTATGACGGCAACAACATACTGACATTTTCGGAACGTCAGCGTCGCAAACTGCGGGGCGACCGGATCTCGATGATCTTCCAGGAGCCGATGAGTTCACTGAACCCGATCTACACGATTGGCAGCCAGATCATCGAAGCGATCCGTGTCCACCGCAAGATCAGCCGCAAACAAGCCGAGGCACGGGCCCTGGAGCTGTTGAACCATGTACAGATTCCCGATCCGGAAGCGCGGCTGAAGCAGTATCCACATCAGCTGTCGGGCGGGCAGCGCCAGCGTGTGATGATCGCCATGGCTCTTGCCAACGATCCTGATGTGCTGATTGCAGACGAACCGACGACGGCGCTTGACGTCACCGTGCAGGCCCAGATCCTCAATCTCATTCGCAGCCTCCAGACGGAACTGCGAATGGCGGTGATCCTCATCACTCACGACCTCACGGTGGTGCAGAAGTTCTCCGACTATGTCTACGTCATGCAGCATGGTGAAATGCGCGAGCACAACACGACGGAGCGCCTCTTTGCCAATCCGCAGCACGCCTATACCAGGCATCTTCTTGGCTCCGAGCCGCGTGGGCAGGCCAATCCGTTGCCCGAAGGATCTGACATTATCCTCGAGGCGCGCGACGTGAGGGTCTCGTTCATGATGCGCCACGGCAGTTTCTTCAAACCGCAATTGAAGGAACTGGTCGCCGTCGACAGCCTGAACCTGACGCTACGACGTCACGAAACGCTGGGTCTCGTCGGCGAGTCCGGCTCCGGCAAGACGACCTTCGGACAGGCGCTGCTGCGACTGAACGACCCTGATGGCGGAGAGATCTTCTTCGACAAGCTGCCGATCCATGGCAAATCCCGCGCCGAGATGCGGCCGCTTCGCTCACGCATGCAGGTCGTCTTTCAGGATCCTTTCTCCTCGCTCAACCCGCGCATGACGATCGGCCAGATCATCGAGGAAGGGTTGGTCGTCAACCAACTGGGCGCGACCAGGGCAGAGCGGCTCGATCGTGTTCGCGAGGCGCTGATTGCGGCAGGCATGCCGGGCAATATCCTGTCGCGTTTCCCGCATGAATTTTCCGGCGGTCAACGCCAGCGTATCGCGATCGCTCGCGCCATCGCGCTCGAGCCGGAGTTCATCCTGCTCGATGAACCGACCTCGGCGCTCGACCTTTCCGTCCAGGCCCAGATCATCGAACTGCTTCGCAAGCTGCAGGACGAGCGCGGCCTCAGCTACCTCTTCATCTCGCACGATCTCAAGGTCGTGCGCGCCCTCTGCCACCGTGTGATCGTCATGCAGCATGGCAAGATCATGGAAGAGGGCCCCGTCAACGAAGTTCTCACCAATCCCAAGACCGCCTACACGGAACGGCTCGTCAAAGCCGCTTTCGAAGTCGCCTGATTGCACATGCCGGAGGTTATAATGGCAAGAAATCCAAAGATTACGTTCATCGGAGCTGGCTCCACCGTCTTCATGAAGAACATCGTCGGCGACGTGCTGCAGCGCCCGGCGCTGTCGGGTGCGACCATCGCCTTGATGGACATCAACCCGCAGCGGCTTGAAGAAAGCGCCGTCGTTGTCAACAAGCTGATCTCGACTCTTGGCGTCAAGGCCAAGGCGGAGACCTATTCAGACCAGCGCAAGGCCCTGGCTGGCGCCGACTTCGTCGTCGTCGCCTTCCAGATCGGCGGCTACGAGCCCTGCACAGTGACCGACTTCGAAGTTCCGAAGAAATACGGTCTGCGCCAGACGATTGCCGATACACTTGGCGTCGGCGGCATCATGCGGGGCCTGCGAACAGTGCCGCATCTCTGGAAGATCTGCGAGGACATGCTCGCTGTCTGCCCCGAGGCGATCATGCTGCAATATGTCAACCCGATGGCGATCAATACCTGGGCGATCGCGGAAAAATATCCCACGATCAGGCAGGTCGGTCTCTGCCACTCCGTGCAGGGCACGGCAATGGAACTGGCCCACGACCTCGACATTCCCTACGAGGATATCCGTTACCGTTCGGCCGGCATCAATCACATGGCCTTCTATCTGAAATTCGAACATCGCCAGCCAGATGGCTCCTACAAGGATCTCTATCCGGATCTCGTGCGCGCCTATCGCGAAGGCCGTGCGCCGAAGCCCGGCTGGAACCCGCGTTGCCCGAACAAGGTCCGTTACGAGATGCTGACCCGTCTCGGCTACTTTGTCACTGAAAGCTCGGAGCATTTTGCCGAATATACGCCTTACTTCATCAAGGAGGGCCGCGAGGATCTGATCGAGAAGTTCGGCATTCCGCTCGACGAATATCCGAAGCGCTGCATCGAACAGATCGAGCGCTGGAAGGGGCAGGCCGAGGCCTACCGTTCGGCCGACAAGATCGAGGTCAAGCAGTCGAAGGAATACGCGTCCTCGATCATCAATTCGGTATGGACGGGTGAGCCGTCCGTCATCTACGGCAACGTCCGCAACAATGGCTGCATCACGTCGCTGCCGTCCAATTGCGCCGCCGAAGTGCCGTGCCTCGTTGATGCATCCGGCATCCAGCCGACGTTCATTGGCAACCTGCCGCCGCAGCTCACAGCACTCATGCGCACCAACATCAATGTCCAGGAGCTGACGGTCCAGGCGCTGATGACGGAAAATCGCGAGCACATCTACCATGCCGCCATGATGGACCCTCATACGGCGGCCGAACTCGACCTCGACCAGATCTGGTCGATGGTGGACGAACTGCTGGCCGCCCACGGTGACTGGTTGCCCGCATGGGCGCGCACCGGCCGCAAGGTTCAGGCCGCCTGACCATCTCTCTCCCGGTCACGGCCCCAAGAGGTCCCGCGGCATCGCCGCGGGACTTTTGCTATCGGGCACATAAAATCGACGGCCCGATTGATTAAATCAATATCTCTGATATAGAACCAATTGCGTAATCTTGTCCTGTGCCGATCGGAGCCCCATGAGCCGCAGCTTCCTTGTCGTCGACCCCGAAGAGGGTATGCCTATCCTCAAGGGACTGGCATCGCCGGCTCGCGTGGCGGTGTTGAAGCTTCTGCACGAGAAGGGCGCGCTCAACGTCAACGAAATAGCTGATATCCTTGATCTGCCGCAATCCAGCGTGTCGACCAACGTCCAGATGTTGGAAGAGGCGGGGCTTATCCACACGGAAACCCAGAAGGCCCGCAAGGGCAATCAGAAGGTCTGCCGCAGCGTTTATGACGAGATCCTTGTGGTCTTCAAGAATGAAATCAAGGAAACTGAACCAGACGCGATCGAGGTATCGATGCCGCTTGGTCTCTATACGAGCTTCGAGGTGACGGCGCCTTGCGGACTTTGCTCGGCCGACGGCATCATCGGGTTGCTCGATGTGCCCAATACCTTCCTTGATCCCGACCGCATGAAGGCGGGGCTCATCTGGTTCACACGCGGCCATGTTGAATATCAGTTTCCCAACAATGCGCGATTGACGAATACCAGCATCCGCGAAATCGAGTTCCTGATGGAGCTAAGCTCCGAGGTTCCCGGTACCAGCGCCGACTGGCCCTCCGACATAACCCTGACGGTCAACGGGGTCGATATCGGAACCTGGACGTCTCCGGGTGATTTTGGCGACAAACGCGGTGTATTCACCCCGGATTGGTGGAAGCTGAAGGGATCTCAGTACGGCAAGTTGAAGAACTTCCGCATCAATGACGACGGCGCCTTTGTCGATGGACTGCGCATTTCCGAGATCACGCTCGCTGACCTGAAGCTCGACGAACATCATTCGATCCGCTTGCGCATCGGTGTGCGCGACAACGCCAAGCATCCTGGCGGCATCAACATCTTCGGGCGCGGATTCGGCAATTACGACCAGGACATTCTGCTGCGTCTCAAGACTCGGTAAGTCTGTCCGATTTTCTGCATTTTGGTCTTGACCACGCCCCGGGCTTCCGCTTTATTCATCTCAAATTGTGATACAAATCACAAATGACGATACAGTGGAGGATCTCATGAAGGCCGCGGTTACAGCACACAGCAAATACACGATCTCGGACATCGACCCGCGCCTTTACGGCTCGTTCATCGAGCATCTCGGTCGGGCCGTCTATACGGGCATCTATGAGCCGGATCATGCGACCGCCGACGAGAACGGCATGCGCAGGGACGTCATCGATCTCGTCAAGGAATTGAATGTTCCGATCGTACGCTATCCCGGCGGCAATTTCGTCTCGGCCTACAATTGGGAAGACGGTATCGGCCCCAAGGAAGACCGTCCGACTCGCCTCGACCTTGCCTGGCATACATCCGAAAGCAACCAGGTCGGCATCCACGAATTCGCGGAGTGGTGTGTCTCGGCGAATACGGAGATGATGCTGGCCGTCAACCTCGGTTCGCGTGGCCTCGACGAGGCGCGCAACTTCCTCGAATATGTCAATCATTCTGGCGGCAGCGAGTGGAGTGACAAGCGCATTGCCAACGGAAGAAAGGAGCCCTGGGACGTCAAGCTCTGGTGCCTCGGCAACGAAATGGACGGACCCTGGCAGATCGGCCACAAGACGGCGGACGAATATGGCCGTCTGGCACATGAAACCGCCAAGGCCATGCGCGCCTTTGACAGCTCCCTCGAACTCGTCGTCTGCGGCTCGTCCAACGCACACATGCCGACCTATCCGGAGTGGGAGGCAACCGTCCTCGACCACACCTACAATGAGGTCGACTACATCTCGCTGCACATGTACTTCGAAAACCGCGCAAAGAACACGGCCAACTATCTCGCCCGCAGCATCGAGCTGGACAATTACATCGGCACGGTCGCAGGCGTCATCGATTACGTCAAGGCGAAGAAGCGCTCGGCAAAGAACGTCTATATCTCCTTCGACGAGTGGAACGTCTGGTACCACTCCAAGGAGCGCGACAAGGCAACGCTTGCCGGCGCCAATGGCTGGCCGCATGCGCCGGCCCTTCTGGAAGATGACTACAACTTCGAGGACGTGCTCCAGGTTGGCTGCATTCTCAACACCTTCATCAATCGCGCCGATGTCGTCAAGATTGCCTGCCTGGCGCAGCTCATCAACGTCATTGCACCCATCATGACGGTCCCGGGCGGCCCGGCGTGGCGTCAGACAATCTTCTATCCCTACTATTTCGCTTCCGTCTACGGGCGTGGAACTGCGCTGAAACTGATGGTCGACAGCCCGAGCTACAAGGTCGACGACCTTGGAGATGTGCCCTACCTCGACGTATCGGCGGTCCATGATGCGGACAAGAAGACGGTGACCTTCTTCATCGTCAACCGCCACGGAACCGAGACGCTCGATCTCGATGCGAGCCTGCTCGAATTCGGCGCCTTGCGGGTCATCGACGATCAGGTCGTGGCCCATGCGGATCTCAACATCACCAATACCGCCGACAAGCCCGACAACGTCGTGGCGAAGGCCGTCACGGGCACGAGCTTTGCCGATGGCAAGCTCAGCGCCAGGATCGCGCCGCTCTCCTACAGGATGATCCGCCTGCAGGCATAATATAAATCCGCTTTGCTGATACATATCAAACGATGTGTTGACAAAGCAATTGTATGATTTAACGTCAGCGCACCGGTTTTGACGTGCCACTGGGAGGAAGAGATGGGAGCGACAGCTTCTGTTCTGGCACTATCACTGACTGAGGGACATTCGCCGATAAAAGCGGATGCATACTCGCTCTCAGCACGCCTGCCATGTGTCCATATCGGTTTTTCGGGTTCTGACTGCAATCCAGGAGCAGCCGGATGACCGCGAATATCGAAATTCAGAATGTCACCAAGCGCTACGGCTCGATGACCGTCCTCGACGGATTGTCACTGTCGATCAAGGCCAACGAGTTCCTGGTCTTCCTGGGGCCGTCGGGCTGCGGAAAATCGACGCTGTTGCGCATGATCGCTGGGCTGGAAAGCGTGGATGACGGCACGATCTCCATCAATGGCGAGCGCATCGACACGTTGCCGCCCGGTCAACGCGACATCGCCATGGTGTTCCAGTCCTATGCGCTTTACCCGCACATGACGGTGGCCGACAACATGGCCTTCGGACTGCGCAACATCAACTTATCGAGCGATGTGATCTCGAAGCGAATTGCCGAAGCAGCCCGCATGCTCGAGATCGGCCACCTCCTGGAGCGCAAGCCCGGCCAGCTGTCCGGCGGCCAGCGCCAGCGCGTCGCCATTGGCCGCGCCATCGTCAAGGAACCGAAGGCGTTCCTCTTCGACGAGCCGCTGTCCAACCTCGATGCGGCGTTGCGCGTTCGCACCCGCGTCGAACTCGCCCAGCTGCGCAATCGGGTGAGATCGACGATGATCTTCGTGACGCATGATCAGATCGAGGCAATGACGCTCGCCGACCGCATTGTCGTCATGAACAATCGCAAGATCGAGCAGATCGGCACGCCGATGGAGATCTACTCGCGTCCGGCCAGCCGTTTCGTCGCCACTTTTGTCGGCTCTCCGACCATGAACTTCCTGAGCGTCGCCCTGTCGGAAGAAAACGGTTTCCTGCGCGCAAAGCTTCCCGACGGCACGCAACTCAAGACCGCCATCCGCGCAGCTGGGGTCAAGGGTGGCGAGTACTCGCTGGGCATTCGTGCTGAGGCCGTCAAGCTCGCCAACGGCGTTGCTGCGACGACGACGGGCAAGGTGGATGTCCTCGAGCGTCTTGGTGATCGCACCCTTCTTTATACGCGCCTCAAGGATGGCAGCGTCGTCATTGCCGAGGACATCGGCAACAGCCGCGTGGCAATCGGCGACGAGGTGGGGCTGACGCTCGACGGGACGCGCACGCATCTCTTCGATGATGCCGGTCACGCCTGGCACAATGAGGAGGCCGGTCATGGCTGAGGCCGCACTCGATCGTGCCGAGGCGACGGCTGCGGCCGCCGAACGGCGCAACATCCAGAACATCAATGCGCCGCAATGGCGCAATGCCCTCTTCGTCGCGCCCTATCTCCTCGTCTTCGTGGCCCTTCTCGTCGTGCCGCTCTTCTGGGGCATCTGGCTGAGCCTGCACAAGGCGGACGCCTTCGGCGTCGGCAAGTTTGTCGGCCTGACCAACTATATCCGCCTCTATAACGACCGTATCTTCCTGCAGGCGATCGGCAACACCTTCTATTTCGTCTTCCTGACGGTGCCGGCGCTGGCGATCATCGGCCTGCTTCTGGCGCTGGCTCTGAACCGCCGCACCCGCACCGCCGCCGTGCTGCGCGCCTTCTATTTTTCCTCTTCGGTCCTGTCGGTGACGATCGTGACGCTGATCTGGCGTATCGTCTTCATCGGCAATTTCGGTTTGCTGGCGACGATCTATGGCTGGTTCGGAGCGACTGCGCCCGCTTTTCTCTCTGATCCGCGGATTGCCATGATCGGCATTGCGATCGCCACCGTCTGGTGGTGCATCGGCCTGCCGATGATGCTCTTCCTTTCGGCTCTGCAGCAGGTGCCTGGCGAGATCTACGAGGCGGCAGCTCTCGACAATGCCAGCCGCTGGCGCACGCTCTGGTACATCACGCTGCCCTCGATCAAGCGCACCTTCGTGCTCGTCGTCATCATCCAGATCGTCTTGCAGTTCCAGCTCTTCGGCCAGGCGCGGCTGATGACGAACGGTGGCCCCAACAACGTCTCCAAGCCGGTCGTCCTCTACATTTACGAGGCCGCTTTCACCAAGTGGGACCTCGGGCTCGGTGCTGCCGCTTCCGAAGTCCTGTTCATGATGATCCTGATTGCCGCCATGGCGCAGTACATCGCCACGCGGCGCAAGGGAGAAGAGGGATGAGCGGATCTGTCTCGGGCAATATCGTCGGCCGCACCTTGGGTGACCGCATCATCCTCGGCCTGGTGATCGCGCTGGCCCTCGTCATGGTGGCGCCGGTCGTCTGGGTGGTGGCGCTCTCCGTGAAGGACAACAAGGAACTCATGCTGGACATGAACTCCGTCTTCCGCGCGCCCTACACGATCAAGAACTATATCGATGTCATCGGCACCTCCTCGGTTTTCCGCTGGGTGTTAAACAGCACCATCGTTTCGGGCGGCCTGACGCTCGCGACGCTGGTCCTTTCCTCGCTTGCCGGCTATGGCTTCGCGCGGCTGAACTTTCCTTACCGCAACGTGCTTTTCGTCATCGTGCTGCTCGGCCTTGCCGTGCCGGAACAGGCCGTGCTGATTGCCCGCCAGCAGATCTTTGGCTGGCTGAAGCTCCACAACACCTATCCGGGGCTGATCCTGCCGGGGCTTTCGGC
Organism: Rhizobium sp. 10N414; assembly: GCF_056394785.1. Lineage (NCBI taxonomy): Bacteria > Pseudomonadati > Pseudomonadota > Alphaproteobacteria > Hyphomicrobiales > Rhizobiaceae > Rhizobium > Rhizobium sp. 10N414. Next base: position 21,694 of record NZ_JBFTIN010000027.1, read on the forward strand.
ACCCTTCGGCGTCTTCCTGATGACGCAGTATTTTCGCGCCATCCCCAAGGAGCTGGACGAGGCGGCCCTGCTCGACAACGCCAGCCGCTTCAAGATCTTCTGGAAGGTGCTCCTGCCGCTCACCATTCCGGCACAGGCAACGCTTGGCATCTTCACCTTCTTCAGCGCCTGGAATGACTATCTCTGGCCGCTGATTTCAGGCACCCGCAAGGAGATGTTTACGCTGACCGTCGGGATCGCCTCGACCCAGATGAATTTCGCGCAGTCTCAAGGTCTCGGCTTCCTGATGTCCCAGGCAGTCTTCGCCAGCGCGCCGATCCTTATCCTTTACCTGTTCTTCCAGAAATACATCGTGACGGCCGTATCCGGCACCGCCGTGCGCTAGGGCTGGCGACAGAGACCACGTTTTAAGTGCAACCGGCTCCCGAGGAGGGGGCTCACGTCAAGGGGTGGGGAACCCCAAAGAGGAGGAGTTGGAATGACGCATACTTTCAGAAAATACATGCTTGCGGCGGCCTCGGTGATTGCCCTTGCCGGCGCAAGCCCGGCCTTTGCCGCCACCGAACTGACGGTTCAGCGCTTCTTCGGCGCGTGCGATGCCGACTTCGGCACCAATACCGATGTCAGCAAGGCTGTCGGGGAATGCGGTATCATCACCTCGCTTATCAACAAGTTCAACGCGGACAATCCGGATGTGCATGTGACGGTGACGACCGTCGAATGGCCGGGTTATGACCAGCTGACGGCACAGTTCGCTGCCGGCGACCCGCCGGATATCGTTACTATCCACCAGTCGGTACTGGCTGACTATCAGTCCAAGGGCCTGCTGATGCCGCTGGACGACGTCCTGAAGTCCGTTGGCGTTGCGTCTTCCGACTTCACCGATGCCAGCTTGAACGGCGTGACCAAGGACGGCAAGATCTACGGTCTGCCGATCGACAACTGGACCATGCTGTACCACATCAACTTGGACCTTTTCAAAAAGGCCGATCTCCTCAACGCCGACGGCACGCCGAAGTTGCCGACCAGCGTTGATGAACTCATGGCTCAGGCCAAGCAGTTCAAGGAAAAGACCGGCAAGCCATACTTTGTCCAGAACCTGGCGAACGAAGTCGCGCTTTATACCCGCAATCTTTATACCTACCTGTTCCAGCAGGATTCGAACTTCTTTGCCGATCCGAAGCAGGTGAAGATCAATACGCCCGAGGCCAAGAAAGTCCTCGAGATGTACAAGGCGATCTACGACAACGGTTATACCACCAAGGATCTTGACTATGCGGCCGGCATCAACGCCTTCCTCGCAGGCGAGGGCGGCGTTCACCTGAACGGCACCTGGGTCATCGGCGACTATACGGCATCCTCCGAAAAGGCAGGTACCGCGCTGAACGCCGGCGGCTATGCCGTTTATCCCTATCCGCAGCTCTTCCCGGGCAAGAAGGCGCAATATGCCGACGGCCACAGCTGGGCAGTGTCGCAGAAGGACCGCAGCGACGAGCAGACAGCTGCCATCGGCAAGTTCCTGAAGTTCTTCCACGACAACGACTTCGACTGGTCGCGGACCGGCCACCTGCCAGCTGTCAAGGCGGTTCTGGCTTCCGATCAGTTCAAGGCTCTGCCGCATCGTGACACGATTTCAGCAATCGCCACGCTCGGCACTCCGCTGCCGTCGACCGTCCAGCGCCAGTTTGCGATCCAGGACATTATCGGCCAGGAAATGAGTGCTGCGATCACCGGTCAGAAGGAGATCGATGCAGCGCTCACCGATATGGAACAGCGCATCAACGAGTTGCTCGCCAACATCTGAGGCTTATTCTCCCAAGCCAAGAGAGCAAATGCCCGCCGCGCTCCGCGGCGGGCATTTGCAGTTGAAGGGGGGCTGGTTGGAGATTTTCCGGTCTCAGCGCCGTTTGTCCCCGTCAAAGAAAAGCAGCAGGAAAAGCCCGCAAAGCCCTGCTGCAGCACCGATGATTGCCGTACCGGAATAGCCGCTGACGCCAGTGCCGATCGCAAAGAGAAGGGCGCTCAGCCCCGCGCTGACAAAGATGTTGACGGATATCAGCGCACTGCCAAGGCCCGGCCGCTCTGCGATCAGATCCTGCAGGTAGGTGATCGGAATGCTGATGAGTGCTGCCGCGCCGACACCACTGATGAGGGTCAAGGCGTAAACATGCCATGGCGCAGAGGCAAAGCCGAGCAACAGAAGGTACACGACATAGATGATCGTGCCGATCGCCAGCGCCGTAACGTGGCTCATGATCCGTTGGGCACGGCCCCAGACGACGATGAAGACCACCTCGAGCAGGGCAACGATGCCAACCAGGATCCCGATATCGCCGACCGTCCCGTGTGCGGGGCCCGTAACGATCAGTGGCAGGATGGCACCGTTCACGTGAAGGGTGCTGCTGATCAGYGCCACCGCGATCACGCGGACGAAGACGCGAGGTGAGATGACTTCTGCGAGTGCAGCAAGATAGGAAAGATGATGCGTGGCTGCATTGTCGGTTCCGCTCTGGCGTGGCAGGAACGCGGCGATCAGGCAGAGGCACACCAGGCAGGCAAGGCTTGCGAAGAGATAGGCGGGCAGCATGCTTGTTGACCGCGACAGGAGTATACCGACAAGCCCTGGGACCAGCACCCAGGAGAGTGAAATCATCGCTCTCACGCCGGAGTTTACCGTCGCCACGTCACCGCGTGGCATACCGTTGGTGGTGGCGCGCACATTGGCAAAGAGCAGGGAATTGAGCGCGTTGTAGATTGGCAGGAGCAACAGCGCACTGAGGACAAAGGTTGCCGGTGCCGGAAAGACGTAGACCGCGCCATAGCCGAAGATGCCGAACACGGCGACCGACAGCATCAGCCTGCGGAACTCACCAAGTCTGTCCGCAAGATTGCCGAGCAGGATGCTGACGGTGACATTGACGGCTGCTGCAGCAAAGATCAGCGCCGAGTAGAGGCCATTGCTCAGGCCAAGCTCGCGGATCGCGATGACCGCTTGATATGGCGAGGTCGCCGCGCCGGCAAAGCCAAAGGCGAAGATCGCAAGCATGCTGACCCGAACTGTCGGGTTGCGGAATACATCAGGCAGAAAACGGGTCATGATGGGTCGAGGGAAGGAAATCAACCGGCGATGCGGATCGAGACGCCTTAACAGGTTCGACGCGAGGCCGAAACCTGCCAGGAAAAAAATCAGTCTTTCCACCGCGCCGAAAGGCGTGCCTGCGGCGTATAGGCAAAGTCGCGGTCAAAGGGAAAGACCGGCCGGATGCGTCGTTTGCTCACCAGAGCTTCGATGTCCTGGTTCACCACCCCCTCAGTCAGCGCCATCAGGTTTGGGTTGGCGATCGGCGCAAGTTCTGGAGAAAGGTAGCCCGACTTCACCACCAGCATGCGCACTGACTTTGGATCGAGCCCAAGGCGCGTGAAATCGGCGATGTTGTGATAGGGCCGCCGGCGGCCAGCAAGCACGACCGTAATCCCTCCCGTCCGCACCACCGCCTGACGCTCGTCAAAGGCGCCGGGATCATCGAGGAAGACAACCTCTGCTTCCACGTGGACAGGCGAGCTCGACGGGTCAAGCGTCGCACCGATATCGAGCCCGATCCTTGCGCCCTTGCCGGCGGCAAAGCACGCCTCGACAGCCGGCCGATCCGTAATGCCGGCAAGCAGCGCCCCGTCGAACCGCCGCTCCAGCAAAGCCTTGAGCACATCAGCGCGATCCCCGACACCGCCCCCTGTCGGATTGTCGGCTGAATCCGCTAGGATCACAGGCGCTGTAGAGGCTTCCTCCGCCAATTCAAGCATCTGTTCGAGCGGCCCGGTCATCGGCCCAAAAACAAAGTTTTCCCGCGCATTCCAATAGGATGCGGCGATCTCTTCAGCTGCTCGTGCCGCCGCCTGTCTGTCGGTCGCTGTGACAACCGCGCAGGCGCTCGCCCGCGGTTCGTCCGCCCAGACATAGCCGATCATCAGATTTGCATCGAGAATGCCGGCGCGCCGGTCGATGTCAGGCAGAGCCTTGTAAAGGCTTCTTGCAGGCTCGTCCTCGGTCGAGGTTCGCTCGCCCGGCCAGAGCACCGGCACCGGTGTCCAGGCCACACCGGGTCGTCTGCCGGATCTCAAGGCGTCCACAAGCATCGACCAGGCACGTATCATTGTGTCCCTGACGTCGATGTGCGGTGCGGTTTGATAGGCCGCGAAAATGTCGAGTTGGTCGACGATCTTCTGACTGACATTGCCATGCAAATCATAGCTTGCAGCGACCACGCAGTCCGGACCGACGACGGAGCGGGCCGCCGCGATCCAGTCGCCTTCGGCATCCTCCATGCCCTCGACATTCATGGCGCCATGCATTGCAAGGTAAAGCCCGTCGACCGGCAGGACAGCCTTCAATCGATCAAGGAACTCCGCCTTGAACGCCTCATATGCAACAGTGGAAACCGGGCCACCGGGCACGGCGCGTGCGTGAAGTAGCGGGAGATGTTCAACCCTTTCAGCATCGAGAAAACTGAAATAGTCGGAAGCAAGGAGATCGGCCGCACGCAGGACGCGAAAATCGTCGACCGCCATCAGCACCGGCGAATAGGTGCTGCATTCCGTATGAATTCCGCCAACCGCAATCCGCATCGCCGGCCTCACAGTTTTGGGCTAAGGGGAACGATCGCGGCGAAGCGATGCCAGTCCTTCATCGCCCGCGGCGTCCACGCGGCCTCGGCAATTGCCGGCAACCGTGGGAAGACCAGCCGGTTGAAATAGCCGCGCGACAGAAAGTGTTCCGACCAGATACAGGCCTGAACGCCCTTCATCCTGTCCTTCAGTTCTTCCGGAAATTCACCTTCTGCCTCATAGGCATAGGTGTGGGCCGGCGGCACTGTCCCGGCCCAGCTTGCACCGGGCTCCTGAAAGGCCTCCGCCTGCACCATGTCGAGATAGTAGGCCTGGCCAGGGGTCATGACGACCTCGTAGCCTTGCCTGGCGAGATCGATCCCGACCTGCGGGTTCTCCCAAGCCATCAGCAACGTGTCTGCGGCGGCGACACCGCCGCCATGAGCCACTTCGTTCCAACCGGCCAGTTTGCGACCACGCGCGCTCAGCATGTCCTTCACGCGCTTGAGGAAATAGGATTGTAGCGCAAACGTTCCTGAAATCCCCTCCTTCTCCATCAGCGCCTTGGCAAGCGGGGAGGCAAGCCACGAGCCGTTCGCCACCTCGTCACCACCGATGTGGAGATAGGAAGAGGGGAAAAGCTCGACCATCTCGTCGAGCACGTTCTCGAGGAATTCGTAGGTCCCGGGCACGGCTGGATTGAGCGCGTTGTTCGGATAGCCCTGCACGGAGTGATAGCTGTCCGGCGCCTCCTGTCCGTCGGACAGATCAGGCAGCGCCGTCAAGGTGGCCGTGCTGTGGCCCGGAATATCGATTTCGGGGATGATCTCGACGTTCAAGCTCGCGGCGTGAGCGACAATGTCGCGAACGTCCTCCTGGGAATAAAAGCCGCCAACCGGTTCGGCACTGTTGCCGAGTTGAGGCAGGAGCGGCTCATCCGGCCCTCGCAAGACGCCCGTCGTCGTCAGTTCCGGATAGGCCTTGATCTCAAGCCGCCATGCCTCATCGTCAGTCAGATGCCAATGGAAGATGTTGACCTTCAACCAGGCAAGGATGTCGATCAGGCGTTTGATATCAGCGACCGGATAGAACTGCCGCGAAACGTCGAGATGGCACCCCCGCCAACCGTATCGCGGCTTGTCGGAAATTGTCCCGGAGACGGGAAAGCGGAAGGTCTGTGGATGGCTGCGGGCGCCATGCAGGAGTTGCGAAAGCGAAGTCAGCCCGTATTGACGTCCGGCAGCGTCGGCAAAGGATAGCGTGATCGTCGCAGGCGAGAAGGCAAGCTTGTAGCCTTCCGGAGCTATCGTCGGATCAACCGAAAACTGCAGGGCCCGGCCCTGCGGCGAGGCCACGAGATTGTAAGGTGCGTGGTCGCTCTCAAAGAGGCGCCGGAAGAGCGAAAGGGCAGTTGAGACGGCGCGCACGTCGTCAGCCGAGGATCCTTCGGCGGGATAGAGAACGACAGGAAAGCCATCGCCGGGCCTGGCGTCGATTTCTGCCGGCCATGGCTGCAACGAGAATGGAAGCGTGAGCCTGCCTTCCGGGAGAAGCATCGGCGGCGGTTCATTGACGCGACCTTCAAGCAGCAGATCGGACACTCCAACCGTGACATGCTTGCCATCAGCCAGCGTCACATAGGCGGACTTGGCGCCATCGGTGCAGTGGCGCGCGGGCCTGTGCAGGCCACTGACGGTGAAAGTCCAGCTCTTGCCCGGTTCGAGGGCGAAGTCGGTTGGCGGTGCAAACTCGTGAAAATTGGCATTGCGGCGCACAAAGGTGGCATTTTCGCAGGCCTTGGCATCGATGACACGCGTCAGCGAGGTGTAGACCAGCGTGAAGCCGGAAAGCGCAACATCGGAAAGATTGAAAAGGGAAAAGGTAAAGCGGCCGTTCGGGCCACCATCCGGCTGCCACGAACTTTCCAGGCGGTAGGGCGCCACAGTCATATCTGTTCCTCTCTTGCTATGTCTTTCAGTAGTGCTCGGATTGCGAAAAGGTACGGGCAAGTTCCGCCTGACCGGCGGTCAGGCCGCAGTCCACCGGCAGGCAGACGCCGGTGATGGCGGCGGCCTGCGGGCCAGCCAGGAATGCAACGGCATTGGCGACATCCCGGGGATCGACAACCCGCTGTAGCGGGTACCAGCGGCGCGCTTCCTCAAAGACATTAGGATTGGCGGCAGCACGCGCCTCCCAGGCCTGCGTACGCACGGTGCCGGGCGCAACCGAATTCGAGCGGATCCCGAGCTTTCCATATTCCACCGCAATCAGTTTGGTCAGATGCAGCAGTCCGGCTTTCGCTGCGCTGTAGGCAGGATGGCCGAAGACGTTCATGCCGTTGACGGATGCAATGTTGACAACCGAGCCCTTCGTCGCTTCGAGCTGTCCCTCGACGGCGCGGAAGCAGAGGAACGCCGCCTCCAGATTGAGGGCATTGTCCATCCGCCAGATCTCGGCCGTGGTATCGTGCAGGCTGACGGCGCGCGCAGCACCGGCATTGTTGACCAGCGTCCTGACGGCACCGAGCGTCGCGGCACGCTTCGCCATCTCGGCAACACTTGCCTCATTCGTTACATCACAGCCACACGCGATGAAGCGTTCGGCCGCGCCCAGCGTGCGGGCGGCCCTCTCGGCGGCGGCAAAGTCGATGTCGACCATCAGGATGGTATCGTGATCCTCGGCAAGCCGCTCGGCAATCGCACGGCCTATGTCACCCGCAGCACCGGTCACGATTGCTACCGTCTTTGTCATTCTCTACCCCTCTTTGGCATGGAATGGTCAGTCCCCGAGCAGTTGCCGGTCATCGCCATCGCGGTGGGCAACGAGCTGCTGCTTGATGCGGCGCAGCGCCACTGCCGCCTTTGGCTGGATGGCATAGGCGACGAGGCTGGCGAGAATATCGACCGCCGCCAGATAGGCGATGCGCGTGGAGGTGGGCCGGAAGATATTGTTGCCCTCTTGCAAATCGATCGGCACGACGATTTCGGCTGCTTGCGCGACCGGGCTATTGCTCTGGGTGAGCGCGATCGTCGTCACCTTCGACTCGCGCGCAAGAGCGAAGGCACGCACGAGCTCGGTGTTGCGCCCGGTGAAGGACGAGCCGATCAGCACGTCGGTCTGCTTGGCGGCGGCGGCCATCATCAATTGCATGCCGTGATCGGAGCTTGCGGTGACATGCAGGCCGAAGCGAAACAGGCGGTTTTGCAATTCACTGGCAATCATTGATGAATTGCCACCAGAGCCGAAGGCATAAATCATGTCGGCGCGTGCAAGTCGCCCGGCGGCAAGCTCGATGGCAGCAAGATCAAGTGAACGATGAAGCAGGAAGAGAGCGTTCTGGGCCTTTGTTATGATGTCTTGCGCGACATCGCCCGGATTGGTGCTTTTCGGCTCAGGTTTCAGGTACCGCATCCCGACATAGGCTGTTCGGGCAAGCTGGACCTTGAAATCGGAGAAGCTTTCGCAGCCAAGCCGCCGGCAGAAGCGCGTGACCGTCGGCGGCGATACGTCAGCCTTTTCGGCAAGCTCGATGATCGAGGCGTTCACCGCGAACTCGAAGTCATTGAGAAGGATATCCGCGATACGGTTTTCCGAGGGCGAAAGCCGGGGCTTCTCTTCCTGCAATGTAGAGAAAATGTCCAACCGAGCTCTCCCGTCGTTTGCGCTATTGATCCTTCGGCTTATACGCTACGCAGTCGATTTCAACCTTGCAGTCGACCATCATCGATGACTGGACGCAGGCGCGCGCCGGCGGGTGGTCGCCGAAATATTGCTGATAGATGGCGTTGAAGGTCCAAAAGTCGCGAGGGTCGTCGAGCCAGACGCCGCACCGCACCACATGCTCGACGCCGTAGCCGGCTTCGTTGAGAATCGCGATCACGTTCTCGATCGTCTTGTGCGTCTGCGCGACGATGTTTCCATCAATGATCTCGCCATTGTCCATGGCAACCTGGCCGGAAACATAGAGCCATCCGTCTGCTTCGACGGCGCGGGCAAAGGGGAGGGGCTTGCCGCCGGCACCTTTTTGAACCGTGCCATAACGCTTGATGGACATTGGTCGATCCTTGCAAATTATTTTCGTATTAAGTTGACAAGTCACCATAGAAAGCGGAATTTGACCAGCGAAAAACAGCATTCATGAAAAGAATTTCAATGCGGGGGAGATAATGCGCGATCCTTTCAAAAATCCGTTTCCTGCTTCGGACGCTGCCCGCCACTCGATCTGGGAGATGCTGGTAGCGCGCGATATCGACGCATTCCTGGCTGCCGACTGGTCGATGGTCGAGCATGATTTCGTCGAGGAAGGCTTCCTCGGCATCGACGGACGCAAGCAAGTCAGCCCCGACAAGTGGCGCCTGGCGTTTCCGACTTTGTCGGCCTACCGTGACGAGTGGCTGCGTCAGGCACGAGACTTTGCAACACAATCCTTCTCTGAGGACACCCGTAGCGCCATCTTCACGACCACCACGCTTGAGGACATCGAGATCGAAGGTGAAATGGCGCTGGTGCGCAAGAAGTTCGATGGCGGCCTTACCAAGGCCGATGGTACGCGTGATGTGATGCAGTGGCAGACGCTCTATTATTGCCGCCTGCATGAAGGCCGCTGGAAGATATGCGGCTTCACCGGCTACCTGCCGAACCCGATGGGCTGATCAACACAAAGGCAAACCCTTGCGCATTTTTACGGCGGCGCTCGCAACCGAGACCAATACGTTTTCCCCGATCTGCGTCGATCGGCGGGCGTTCGAGGCGTCCCTTTATGCGCCTCCAGGGCAGCACCCGGAAACCCCGACCCTCTGCACGGCGCCAATCACCGTAGGGCGGCGTGTTTGCGCCGAGAAGGGATGGGAGCTGATCGAGGGTACGGCGGCGTGGGCGGACCCGGCCGGACTGGTGAACCGCTCGACCTATGAGGGGCTTCGCGATGAGGTGCTGACCCAGCTTGAGGCCGCGATGCCGGTCGACGCCGTTATCCTCGGCCTGCACGGCGCCATGGTCGCAGCCGGCTACGAGGATACTGAGGGCGACATACTGGCGCGTGTACGCGCGATTGTCGGGCCTGATGTCCTTGTCTGCGCCGAACTCGATCCGCACAGTCATCTTACAGCCAAAAGGCTGCRGGCCGCCGACTTCTTTGTCTACTTCAAGGAGTTCCCGCACACCGATTTCGTCGATCGTGCGGAGGATTTATGGCGCATTGCCAGCCAAGCGCTGGAGGGTCGATCAAAACCCGTCATGTCCGTCTTCGACTGCCGGATGATCGATGTCTTTCCCACCTCGCGCGATCCGATGCGCTCCTTTGTCGACAAGATCATGCGGCTTGAGAAGGAGGACGCTGATATCCTCTCGATCTCGGTCATTCACGGCTTCATGGCAGGCGACGTGCCGGAAATGGGTACGAAGCTGCTTGTCGTCACCGACGACAAACCGGAGAAGGGTGAAGCCCTGGCGCGTGAACTCGGCCTCGAGCTGTTTTCGAAGCGTGGTACCTTCATCATGCCGCAGATCGACGAGATTGAGGCCGTAACGCAGGCAGTGGCAGCAACGTCCTGGCCGGTCGTCGTCGCCGACGTCTGGGACAATCCGGGCGGCGGCACTGCCGGCGATGCCACCGTCCTGTTGCAGGAACTCCTTGCAAGGGGTGTGAGAGATGTTGCGATCGGCACGATCTGGGACCCGATGGCGGTGCAGATCTGCATGGCGGCGGGAGAGGGGGCCGAAATTCCCCTGCGCTTTGGTGCCAAGTCCGCACCCGGCACCGGCAACCCGGTCGATGGCGTCGTCAAGGTCGTGAAGCTCATCACGAATGCTGAGATGCGTTTCGGCGAGAGCTTTGCGCCATTCGGCGATGCAGCGCACATCGTACTCGACGGCATCGATATCATTCTGAATTCGACCCGCGCCCAGAGCTTCGACCCAAGCCTTTTCTCGGTCATGGGCATCGATCCGATGTCCAGGAAGATCCTGGTCATCAAATCGACCAATCATTTCTACGCATCCTTCTCCAAAATCGCTGCGGAGATCATTTACTGCTCTGCCGGAACGCCTTATCCCAACAATCCGGCCAAGACACCCTATCGTCGGGCGCCGAAGAACATCTGGCCGATGGTCGAAGATCCCCACGGCCGCTAGCGCGGAGAGCCGTCACATGCAGCAAAATTCGTTTGCCGTCGTCGCCAAGCCGGGCGACAGGGTCGCCGACCTTTCAACGCCGCGGCCGATCATCGATGAGGAGCGACTGGCGGCAAATATTGCCCGCACACAGGCCTACATGGACAGGCACGGCCTGAACTTCCGTCCGCACATCAAGACGCACAAGATCCCCGCGCTTGCCACCGAGCAGATCGCGGCAGGTGCCAAGGGCATCAATTGTCAGAAGATCAGCGAGGCGGAAGTGTTCGCCGCGGCCGGCTTCGAAGATATCCTGATCACCTTCAATATCCTTGGCGCGCAAAAGCTCGAGCGCCTTGTCGCGCTCAACGACAGGATCTCGGCTCTGAAGGTCGTTGCCGATAGCGCCGTGACGGTCGACGGCCTGTCCTCTACCTTTCAATCCCGCAAGCCGCTGACCGTTCTTGTCGAATGCGACACTGGTGGCGGGCGCTGCGGTGTCCAGACGCCCGAAGAAGCGAAGAACCTTGCCAAGCGCATTCACGACGCACCGGGGCTTTCCTTCGGCGGCCTCCTCAACTACCCGAAGCCCGCTTCCGCCGAGGCTGTGCAAGCGTTCCTCGGCAAAGCATTGCTGCTCTTGAACGCTGACGGCATTGCCTGTCCAATTGTCAGCAACGGCGGCACGCCAAGCCTGTTTGAGGCGCATCTCGTGAGCGCTGCGACCGAGCACCGCGCTGGCACCTATATCTACAACGATCGCTCCATGGTCCGTGCCGGCCACTGCAGCGAGGCCGACTGCGCCATGCATGTACTGGCAACCGTCGTGTCGCGCCCGACCGCAGATCGCGCCGTCATTGACGCCGGATCGAAGGCCCTGACGTCCGATCTGCTCGGCTTCTCCGACTTCGGAACAGTCGTCGGCTATCCCGAGGCGGTGATTGCTGGTCTCTCCGAGGAGCATGGCGTCATCGACCTTTCAAAATGCGGCGACAAGCGTCCTGAGATCGGCGAGAAGATCCGCATCATTCCGAACCATACCTGCGTTGTTTCCAATCTCTTCGACACGATGGTGTTTCATCGTGACGGCGTGGTGACGCGCGTCGAAAACGTGGCTGCGCGCGGTCTTGTCTGGTAGGGCCGTGGGTGCAGGGCCTTGGGTGCTTTCCCAACCAGCCTCGTTCGTGTGGAGGTTTGCGCGCTGGCAACCTCTTTGGTGCGCGCTGACAACTGAGCTCGCGACCTTCAATGGCGCCGAGCAACACCGTCTGCGAGGCCTGCATTACGTGAGGCGAGGCACGCTTTCCATTGGCTGCAATTGAGAAGCGCCCCGGCAACATGACCTGTGATGCCAGACGCCGCGCCTTCCTTTGGTGTAGGACACTTGACCTTACGCGATTGAAAAGCATCTTCTTTTGTGCGGGCGTTAGGCACGCGGGAGGTCACGTCGATGAGAGTTTCGGTTGCATTGGGAATGGCAGCAAGTCTGTTGGCAATATCGGCGGCCGAGCCGCCCTGGCAATGGCAGAACTTTCACGGCGTACGGATGGATTCCGATCCCGTGCGGCTTTCGCAGTTTGACAAGGTCTATCGCTATTGCTTGCCCGAAGCCAACTATCGCGGTTCACCCTATCCGACAAATGCCTGGCACGTTACAGCGCTGAGAAGCTGCATGTACCGATTCGGGATCGTGGACCGGGGGGCTTATTCCTATCCTGCCAACAGGCTCTTCTATCCCCTTTATTGAGGTGGAGCGCCCGCACGGGGCTGGTGGTCACGCAGCCGTGGGGTTGAGGAGGTTCATGTCGATACTCGTCAGCTCCACATGGCGCTCGAACGAGATGCCCACCTCATCGAACAGATGGCAGTCGGCAACATTGATCCCGGTGGAAAGTGGCTGATCCGGGTGAACCGCGGCGCGCCCATGCAGCGTCGCGCAGAAATTCTCGCTTTCGCCGTCGAGCGACGCATAGGCGACCGTCTGGGCGCCAAGGCGCTCGATGACAGACGGCGTAACGGTGAAGGCGATGTCGCCAGACCCGATCTGGATATGCTCCGGACGCACGCCCAAGGTCAGCTGTTTGCCAATAGCGCCGCCTCTTGGCGTGACAGGGATCACCGCCTTCTGTCCTTTGTAGTCGATTTCGATGCCGGCATCGCTGATACCTGTGCAGGTGACGGGCAAGAAGTTCATCTTGGGATTGCCGATGAAGGCGGCAACAAAGATGTTGGCAGGCTTGTGGTAGAGTTCCAGCGGGGCGCCGGTCTGGGCGATCTCGCCGGCATTCAAAACCACAATCCGGTCCGCCATGGTCATCGCCTCGATCTGGTCGTGCGTGACATAAATCATCGTCGCCTTCAGCTGGCGGTGCAGTTTGGCAAGCTCGATGCGCATGTCGGCGCGCAAGGCAGCGTCGAGGTTGGAGAGTGGTTCGTCAAACAGGAATATCTTCGGTTCGCGCACGATCGCGCGGCCGATTGCAACGCGCTGACGCTGGCCGCCCGAAAGCATGCCGGGCTTCTGCTGCAGGCGCTGGTCGAGGTGGAGAATGCGCGCTGCATGCTCGACCTTGGCCTTGAGCTTTTCCTCCTTCATCTTTTCCACCCGCAGCGGGAATGCGATATTCTCGAACACAGACATGTGCGGATAGAGGGCATAGGATTGGAACACCATGGCGATGCCGCGCTTGACCGGCGGCAGGTCGTTGACCCTCAGCCCGTCGATGACGATGTCGCCGCCGGAGGTTGCGTCCAGGCCGGCAATCATGCGCAGCAAGGTGGATTTGCCGCAGCCTGATGGCCCGACGAAAACTACGAACTCGCCGTTCCTCACCTCAAGCTGAACACCCTTGAGAACCTCGAAGTCGCCGTAGAACTTCTGAACCTTGTTGAGAAGAAGCTGTCCCAAAACCTGTCTCCGGTCACCGCCGCTGCGGCACTGTATGCGATAGTCAAAGGGATCGCGGTTGTTGCGCCCGCGATCCCGACAAAGGCTTACTTGAACGCTTCGATCTCGCCAGCAGCCTTCTTGAGAGCATCGGCCGGCTCGGCCTTGCCCGTCACGACAGACTGTACCATTTCGATCATCGAATTCTGGAAGCCCTTGTAGTCGGTGAAGAGCGGCTCGGGACCGCCGAAAGTGATACCGTCGATGAACGGCTTCCACGACGGATCAGCCTTGACGAACTCATCGACCTTCGGTGACGGACGCAGCGGCGTCAGGCCGGCACCACCCTGAAGTTCGTATTCGCCTTGCGGGCCCGGCGAGGTGATGAACTTGGCGAATTCGATCGCCTTGTCTTCCACACCCGTACCCTTGAAGACCGCCAGGCTGTCGGTGATGAGCAGCGTGCCTTCACCCTTGGCCGACGGGCCGAGCGGCAGCGGTGCGACGCCCCAGTTGATCTTGGTGTCCTTCAGGCGGGCAGCAGCACCCGAACCTGCCTGGATCATGCCGACCTTGCCATCGAGGAAGATGGCGCGGATTTCGTTCTGCTCGTAGGCGGTTGCGCCTTCGACGGAGTAGGGCGTGATGTCCTTGTAGGCCTGCAGGGCGGCCAGGACTTCCGGGCTGTCCATGACGATCTTATCACCGTCGATCACCTTGCCGTTGTTGGTGTAAACCCAATGCATGAACTGATGCATGGTGTTGTCGAAGGTCTTGGCCGGGAGGCCGTAGCCTGCAATGCCGGTCTTTTCCTTGATCTGCTTGGCGGCGGCAATTTCCTCAGCCCAAGTCTTCGGCGGGTTCTCCGGGTCGAGGCCGGCCTGCTTGAAGATGTCCTTGTTCCAGTAGAGTGCCTTGGTCGAGAAGGCGACCGGCACGCCCCACTGGTTGTTGTCGAAGGTGACGGTGTCGACGATGTTCGGGTAGTAGCTCTTCTTCTCGTCGTCGGTCATCGGCACCGGAACGATCAGATCGTTCTGGGCGAATTCCTTCAGCGTACGCGAACCGACATAGGCCATGCCGACCGGAGTGCCGGCAGCAGCCAGCGTCGTGGCCTTGTCCTGGCACTGTTCCCAGCCGACAACCTCAGGCGTGACCTTCCAGCCTGGGTTCTTGCCTTCCCATTCCTTGATGTATTTCTCGTGGATCGGATCGATCTTGTCGCCGCAATAGATCCAGCTGATCTCCTTGTCAGCGGCGTGCGCGGTCATTGCGCCGAGCGCGGTAGAGCCGAGCAGGGCAAGGGCCATCAGCCCGGTCTTGAATTGAATTGTCACGTTGTTAGCTCCCGTTTTTTCTCTGGTGGTTGACTTACTGTTTCACCGCGCCCGCGGTCAGACCGCTGACGAGATACCGTTGAAGGAAGAAAATCACGATCATGGCCGGCGCAATGCCGACGAAACTTGCAGCCATCAGTTCATTCCACACGACTTCCTGGCGGCCGAAATAGGCGAAGAGTCCGACCGGCAAGGGCGCAAACTCGGTCTTGGAATTGAAGGTGAGCGCGAAGATGAACTGCTGGGCATAGGAGCCGATGAAGGTGGTGATCGCAACTACCATGATGCCCGGCATGGCGATCGGCAGGATGACCCGGCGCAGGGTATAGAAATGGCTGGCGCCGTCGACGAATGCGGCTTCGTCCAGCTCCCGCGGAATGCGCATCATGTAGGTTCTGAGCAGCCAGATCGCCGAAGGGATCAGGAAGGCAACGCCGGGAACCATGATGGCGAAATAGGTATTCAGCAGGCCGAGCGTTCGCATCAGCCGGAAGAGCGGGATGAGCAGCACCGCGCCCGAAAACATGTTGACGGCCAGGAACGCGCCGAGCAGCAGCCCGGCGCCTTTGAATTCAAACCGCGCGAACGCATAGGAGGCAGGGATGACGAGCACCAGGACAACGGCGGTGACGATGGTCGAGATAAAGAAGGAATTGAAGATGTAGCGCGCAAAGCCCGGCACGCTTACCCACATGGTCCGATAGGCCTCGAACGAACCGTTCTCGGGGATGAACCGGTAAGGCGATGAAAAGAGCTGGCTGAGCGGCTTCAGCGATACCAGGAAGCCCTCGACGAAGGGCGCAAGCACGAAGGTAAGGAACACCAGGATGCCGGCATAGATGCCGATGATCTCATACCATTTGTACCGATGGATCAGCAGATGCGGCTGTTTCATCGCTTGTCTCCGGAAGTAAGGCGGCTGGTCACGCGGAAGTAGCAGACGCAGAAAATCGACAGGAAGATGCAGATCAGCACGGCGCGCGCGGCGCCTTCCCCGTATTTGTTCGAGCCGATCGCGGTTTTATAGGTGTCGATGATCATCGTCGTCGTTTCGCCGCTCGGGCCGCCACGCGTCAGGATCCAGATGATGTCGAATGAGTTGAACGTAGCGATCAGCGACAGCATCGACATGGTGATCATCGACGGGACGATCAGTGGCAGGGTAATGCGCCGGAAGCGATAGAAACGGCCGGCCCCGTCGGTCCAGGCGGCCTCATAGAGATCCTGCGGAATTGCCTGCATGGCCGCGAGCATATAAAGCGTGACCAGCGGAACGCCGATCCAGACATCGGTGATGATCGTCGCCCAGAACGCCGTGGACCCCTGCGCGAGAAATGCGACCGGCGCGTCCACCAGCCCGAAGCGCTGCAGCATGCCGGAAATCATCCCGAACTGGCCGTTGTACATCCAGCCCCACATGAAGATGCCGATCGCCATTGGGACAATCCATGGCGGCATGGTCAGGACGCGGAAGAGCGCCCTGCCGGGAACCGCAGAATTCAGCATCGTTGCGCCGAACACACCGATGATCATCTTGATGGAGACGGAAAAGAACGTCCAGATGAAGGTGCGAATGATGACTTCGGCGAAGGTAGCATTGAAGATCTTGCTATAGTTCACCCAGCCGACCCAGTTCGTCGTCTTCTTCAGCGACGCATCGGTGAAGGAGAGGATGAATGTGTCGACCAGCGGATAGGCGACGATCACTGCGACATAGAGGACTGCCGGAAGGAGAAGTATCCAGGCAAAGATGACTGCGTTGCGTTGGACGCTCATCTTGCCGCCCTCCTCAAGCCGCTCTTGCGTGCAGGGCTTCGTCGAACCTGTCCCAAATCGGGCGCAGATCGATCACCGCCTTTTTCATCCTTGCCTCGTCCATCGATAGGGCAAGGATGCCGGCCTCAAGGGCATTGAGTGTCGAAACAGGAAGTTCGGTACCGGTACGCACGCTGTCGAGCAAATCCGCTGCCATCTGTTCGTCGGCACCGTAGTGCTGCGAGAGCTCGGTCGCCACGTACTTGTTCTCAATCACCTTCTTGCCCGTCAACTGCTCATGGACGTCGAGATAGCCGCGGACGAAATCGCCCTCCGCCATGCCGCGCGATCCCATGATGGCAAAACGGCGGAACTGGTCGGGAACGTTGAGGTTGGTATGGAAATTCATGCCGACGCCATTGGCATATTCGACGATCGCCACCTGATAGTCGATGATGTCGCCGTCGCTGTCGAAAACCTTGTCGGATCCCATCCAGCCGCTCGGCTTGCGGTGAAAGAGCTCCAGGTCGTTGATGCCTTCGCGCGCGGGATCGTTGGCGGGAATGAAGCTTTTGCGGCCGCCGAAGCTTGCAACGCGCTCCGGACGAGCGCCGACGACGCCGTTGTAGAGATCAAGGTCGTGGCAGCACTTTTCCAGCATGAAGCTGCCCGAATAACGCTCGTAGCGACGCCAATCGCGCATGAAGAAAGCGCCGTGGTAGGGCTCGATATGCTCCGAGGCCTCGATCGAGACGATCTGTCCAAGCTTGCCTGCAGCCTGAATGGCGCGAAGGTCCTTGTAGAGGGGCGAATAGCGAAGGACGAGACCAACCATCAGTCGCTCATGACCGAACTTCGCCATCAGACGGGCGAGCTCAATGCTTTCGGCGACCGTCGTGACGATCGGCTTTTCGCAGAAGACCTTCAGGCCACTTTCAAGACCCAGCCTGATATGATCGAGATGCATGTGGTTCGGCGAACCGATCATCAGGAGATCGAGCTTTTCCCTGGCGATCAGCTCCTCAGGGGAAGCATAGGCCGTGCCGGCAGAGATGCCTTTTTCGACAAGACCCGGAAGACCTGCCGGATCGGGGTCGACGTAACCCACGATCTCGAAGCTTTCATCGACGGACTTGAAGACGTAGCCAAGGTAGCCGAGCCTGAAACCTAGCCCGATAATTCCCACTTTCATGCTCTTCTCGTTCCCATTCACGTAATTTATTTTCGTCAAGTTGGGACAAAATTTCGAACTCGTCAACACGAATCCCGCGAAAAGTTGCACGCATGAAATTAATTTTCATAACCGCCCGTTTTCCAGCTTCACTCGCCTTCAAACGGGCATGCACGCCCATTTCGGCTGCGTGCAAACGCCGAACGATCGCCTCAGATGCTGCTGGAAGGACGGCAACGCCTAGAGAGGGCCTTGTCGCACGGCTCGAATCTAGCGGTTTCGCCGCTTGCCCTCAAGCAGGTCAAGCACGGAATTTGCGGCATCGAGAACGTTCGTGCCCGGGCCGAAGACCGCCGCAACCCCGTGGTCCATCAGGTACTGGTAATCCTGCCGCGGAACGACCCCTCCCACCACGACGATGACATCGCCGGCGCCCTGTGCCTTGAGTTCGTCAACCAGTTGCGGTGCCAGTGTCTTGTGGCCAGCCGCCAGGGACGACATGCCAACCACGTGTACCTTGCTGGCGACCGCGAGGTCGGCGGCTTCCTTTGGCGTCTGAAAGAGGGGGCCTGCCAGCACATCAAAGCCAATATCGCCAAACGCCGAGGCGATCACTTTGGCGCCGCGGTCATGACCGTCCTGGCCAAGCTTGGCAACCATGATTCTCGGCCTCTGACCGAGGACCTTGCCGACTTCGACCATGCGGTCCTTCAGTACTGCCAGCTCCGGCTCGTTGCGGTAGGCTTGACCATAGACGTCCCTGATGACCTCGGGCTCTGCTGCGTGGTCGCCGAAGGCCTGACGCATGGCATCCGAGATCTCGCCAACAGTTGCCCGCGCGCGCGCCGCTTCGATGGCTGCCGTAAGCAGGTTCCCCTTGCCGCTGCTTGCGACCTCCTCAAGCACCTTGAGGGCCGCTTGTACTGTAACGCCATCGCGGCGGCGTTTCGTGTCTTCGATCCGCGCAATCTGGGCGGCGCGCACGGCTGCATTGTCGATCGCCAGGATCTCGAGCTCTTCTTCCGTGTCGAGACGATATTTGTTGACGCCGACGATGACCTCTTCACCCTTGTCGACCGCCGCCTGGCGTCGCGTCGCCGCTTCCTCGATGAGCCGCTTGGGCAATCCCTCGTTCACCGCCTTGGTCATGCCGCCGAGTGCCTCGACCTCTTCGATCAGGGCCCAGGCCTTGTCGGCAAGCGCCTTTGTCAGGCTCTCGACATAGTAGGAGCCCGCAAGCGGATCAACGACATTGGTTACGCCCGTCTCATGCTGAAGAATGAGCTGCGTGTTGCGGGCGATGCGGGCAGAAAACTCCGTCGGCAAGGCGATTGCCTCGTCGAAGGAATTGGTGTGGAGCGACTGAGTGCCACCCAGAACCGCAGACATTGCCTCGAAGGCGGTGCGGATGATGTTGTTGTAGGGATCCTGCTCCTGCAGCGAGACGCCCGATGTCTGGCAATGCGTGCGCAGCATGAGGGAGGACGGTTTCCTGGGCTCGAACTCCTCCATGATGCGCGTCCAGAGCAGGCGCGCAGCACGAAGCTTCGCTGCCTCCATGAAGAAATTCATGCCGATGGCGAAGAAGAAGGAGAGGCGGCCGGCAAAATCATCGACGTTCAATCCCTTGGCGAGCGCGGCACGAACATATTCGCGCCCGTCGGCGAGTGTGAAGGCGAGTTCCTGGACAAGCGTCGCGCCGGCCTCCTGCATGTGATAGCCGGAGATCGAAATGGAGTTGAACTTCGGCATCTCCCTTGCCGTGTATTCGATGATATCCGCAACGATGCGCATGGAGGGCTCCGGCGGATATATGTAGGTGTTGCGGACCATGAACTCCTTGAGGATGTCATTCTGTATCGTCCCCGAAAGCTCGGCCCGGGACACACCCTGTTCCTCGCCGGCAACGATGAAACTCGCAAGTATCGGAATTACGGCGCCGTTCATCGTCATCGAGACCGAGATTTTCTCCAGCGGGATGCCATCGAACAGGATCTTCATGTCTTCGACGCTGTCGATCGCAACTCCTGCCTTGCCGACATCGCCGACGACGCGCGGATGATCGCTGTCGTAACCTCGGTGGGTTGCAAGATCGAAGGCCACGGAAACGCCCTGCTGGCCGGCAGCGAGCGCCTTGCGGTAGAAGGCGTTGGAGGCCTCTGCGGTGGAGAAACCGGCATATTGCCGAATCGTCCAGGGGCGGCCCACATACATCGTGGCACGCGGCCCGCGAGTAAAGGGTGCAAAACCCGGCAGCGACCCGAGGTGCTCGGCACCCTCTATATCGCCCTCGGTATAGAGCGGCTTGACGTCTATCCCTTCGGGCGTGTGCCAGACGAGTGCGTCGGGGGAAGCCTTCAGCTCTTTCTCGGCAAGAGCCTGCCAGTCGCCAAGCGTTTTCTTCGTCATGCTATCCTCCGGCATTCTTCTTTTGCCGCAGGCTAGCACTTTAACGACGCGAGGCGCGATAGAGCTTTAGGATATTTTATGAAGAAGCTATTCCAGAAAACTTGCTGGTCTGAAGGGGGCCTTAGGCAGCCCCAAAAAGTTATCAGGCAGCCGCTGCGATGCTGCACGAGACTGAACTGGTTCCCGACGCTGTGATTCTTTCAACATTCCACTACTATAGCCATCCTTTATTCGATGGGAGGAAACATGAGCCGCGCCGTAGTCATCGTCGATCCATTGCCACGTACCCTTGACCTAATCATGGAGCCCGACGTCCGCGCGAGGTTGGAGCGGCTAGGGGAGGTCGTCGTTTCAGAGGACAAACCGATGCCCTCGGCACTCGTAGACGAGCTCCTGCCAGATGCCGTGCTCATCTTCGGGCAAACGGACATGCCAAGGGAGCGCCTGGATCGAGCGACTAAATTGAAGGCGATTATCAACGTCGAATCCAACTTCTTGCCCAATATCGATTACAAGACCTGCGTGGAGCGAGGGATCTGGGTCATCACGCCAGCTGCAGCCTTCGCGCCCCCGGTAGCCGAGGCGGCGTTGGCCATGGGGCTCGATCTTGCGCGCGGTATCACTCAGGCGGACCGAGACTTCCGGGCAGGCGTCGAACAATATGGGTTGGCTGGTAACCACGCGACCTTCAGGTTCGCGGGAGCGCCGGTCGGCATCATCGGGTTCGGCGATCTTGGGCGACAGTTCAGAGACCTGATCCGGCCGTTCAAGAACACAGTGCGGGTTTTCGATCCGTGGCTCCCTCGGGAGATCATCACCAATGCAGACTGCATTCCGACGCCTTTGGAAGAAGTGCTGACAGAAAGCCAGCTGGTTTTTGTCTTTGCCAGCGTGACGAGTGAAAACCAATCATTTCTGGGCAGGCGAGAGTTCGCAATGATGAGGAAAGGCGCTGCTTTCATTCTTATGAGCCGCGCCGCGGTGGTAGACTTTCCTGCGATGTTGGCAGCTGCCGAATCCGGTCACATCCGTGTCGCGACCGATGTCTTTCCCGAAGAGCCGGTGCCTGCAAATGATCCCGTGCGTTCCGTACCGGGGATCCTTCTTTCGGCGCATCGCACCGGTGGAACGCGCGATGCTTTCTATGCCCTGGGCTCCATGGCCGTCGCCGATGCCGAACTGATAATGAGAGGATTGCCTCCGCAACTTTGCCGACGGGCAGATCTGGCGACGGTCAGTCGGCTCCGGTCGAAGCCTGTGACGGTGTCCTAGTCATCTTGGACCTGACGCTACATTGCTCGGCCTCTTCATGGGTGATTGAGCAATGGCAAACGCGACTGGTCGACACAATCGGCCGCTGGTTCCCGGTATGGCCAAGAATAGCCAAATCCAAGCACGCAGCCACTGTTGCCGAGGAGGTCTGGCGTCCATGAACGGCGCATGCATTCTTATGTTCGGCATGGCACAACGACGTTGTTTGCAGCTTGCGAAGTCGCCGCCGGTATTGTCTCGGCACATGCCATAAGCGGCATCTTGCCACCGAGTTCCTGGACTTCCTGACAGCGATCGATGCGACTGTGGCGCCCGATTTGGACGTGCTAGACAACCTTCGCGGACACAGGCACAGCACGGCCATCTGCCGGCCAGGCCACGTAACCGGCCGCCAGCCTTCGACATTACCGCGACAGGAAGAGCGGGATCCGGCTTTCTTTCAGCATCGAACGGGTCACACCTCCAAACAGGCGCTGCTGTATCCGTGGGTGGTTGTAGGCGCCCATGACGACCATGTCGGCTGTCACGTCCGTCGCGTGTTGTCGCAAGGCCTCGTCCACGCGCCGCCCGCCGGTGGCCACCTGGTCAACCACCACCTTCACGCCGTGGCGGGTGAGGAAGGTGGCGATGTCAGATCCGGGCTCTTCGCCTTTCTCCAAACTTCTCGCGGCGGGGGCCACGATCGTCACATGCACGGAATCACAGCCCTGCAAGAATTCCATGGACTGGTGGGCGGCCCGTGCGGCCTCGTCGCTCGAGTCCCAAGCGAGCAGGATCGACTTCGGAAACGAGCATACAGCCTGCTTGCGGGGGTTGATCAGGATCGGTGTCGGGGACCGGAACAACGTGCCATCGATGATACGCCTCTGAAGGGCCTCATTGCCGGCGGCTTGCGCGCCAACAAGGACGAGATCGGCATAAAGCGCATGCTCAGCAATGTCTTCCTCAGCCCATCCGAACTCAGTGTAGATCTCCTTAACATCAAACGACAGATTGGCTTTTTCTAGAACCTCTATGACCGCATTCGTTTCCTCGGCGAGGTGGCCGATTTCCCTTTCCTGGCCATCGAGCCAGCTCGTCGATATCGCTTCATAGGTGCCGACCGATGGAATGCCCCCCATGCAGATCACAAGGGCGCTCATATGAGCGCCCTGCGTTTCGCAAAACTCTATTGCCGACTTGACGTCCTCGTCCCAGCAATCGACGTCAAAGACACACATAGCGGTTTTGATGCTCATCACAGTGCCTCCTTCCTGACGGCTGTGATCGTATCACGTTCCAGGAAAGTTTCCTTGCTCTTCGTCGACGTCGGTGGGGTCCCAAGTCGGATTGAGAACTCCGGCGAGAACCGCTGGGCGTGAGCCTGTTTTAAGAGGCGATTAGCGCTCATCATGTCGAGCCGCATGCTTCCGGCGAAGCGGACAGAAAAGCTCTCTTGTCGCCCAGTCGAGCGTTCGCGGCGACATCATCGCGACGACCCAATGGTCGTCGTCCGCCCGTTCGAGCAGGTTCTCGCCTTCGCTTCTTCTGGCGGGAGGCAGGGCTTTGCGGCGGCCGTACCCGACGCGGCAGTGACCGACATTGCTGCACGTTCTGGCAAGGACGAGAAAGCCTTGCTCCAGACATTGGTCTCGTTGCCTCGTTAAGGCCGGAAACCATAGTTTCTTACGCCCGACCCCATCGCCGGCCGGCGATTTCGGGCGTGCCTTCCCCGCTCTTCCTTTCGAAACCAATCTCGAAGGCAAGACCCAGCCTGGACTCGGACTGGTGAAGCGAGGCCCGGTGCAATTCAGCAATCCGCCTGACGATCTTCAACCCGATGCCGAGGCTGCCATTGCTGTCGGACGCACTGATTTCTCGACACATACCACCTGGATACCGATCCTCGACACGGACCATATTGCTGCCTACCGTCACAAGAACATCAGTGCCCGCCGGCGTATGGCGTACTGCATTCTCGACGAGATTACGCACGGCGTCTCGCAGTAGCGCGGGCGCCCCTTGGACAATGGCGGTTTCTACTTGAGGACAGAACGCCAGAGAGTGGTTGTTCTCATAGACCCATGGTGCCAGTTGCTCGACGACGGAGGACGACAGTATAACGAGGTCAACGGCCTCAAAGGTCCCGTGGTCGAAGCCATCAAGTCGGGCGAGGGTCGTCAGTTCAGCGACGAAGCGTACGAGGTCGTCCAGATCGATTTCCGCCCTGCGGGCACGCGGATGGTCGATGTTTCCCAGCTCAAGCTTGATCGCCGCAAGTGGGGTACGAATTTCGTGCGCGATGCCCGATGTGAGAACTTTCTGTGACGTCATCAGTTCGCCGACGCGCTCGAAGGCGCGATTGATAGCGATGGCGAGATGGGCGACCTCACGCGGCATCTCGTCGAAACTCAGGTGCGAATTTGCGTCCATCGGATCAATCTTGTCGGCGGCGTTGGCTGCTGCACGCACCGGCTTCAGGGCCTGTCGTACGGAGAGCAGGGTGGCACCGAGAACGAGGACCAGCAAGATACTCATCGGCACCAGCATATGTTCGACCACCTCCTTCCAGAAGACGGAGGAGACGACGTCTTGCGGATCGTCGATCGTTGCGACGTCGACGACGAACCGTTGATTTCCAACCACGAATGCGCGACCGCCGACCAGTGACAACGGCTTGCCTGGCTTTAGAGACCTCAGCCAAAAATCCGGCGGGTTTACATCCGCTGGAAGAAACCGGCTTTCGCAGGCCTCGTCGCAGGACTCGAACACAAGTGCGCCGGTAGCATCGCGTATCCTCGCGACATAGCCCGATGATCGCTCTTGGTAGCGATGTCTGACATTATCGGGAAGCTGGTATCGGACGCTTTTCCCATCCACGGTTATGCCGGAGGCTAGACGCTCGGTTTCCTGCTCGACAAACAGGCGCGACAGCTCGCCAACGTTCCAATAATAGTCGGAGAATATTACGGAGAGTTGCAGGACCATTGCGAGTACTGCAAAGAACGCAATCCGTCTGGTCAGGATTGCACCGAGGGTAGGACGTGAACGGCTCACGCGCGCTCCTCTCGTATCATGTAGCCGACTCCTCTTACAGTTTCGATCGACGAGCCCGTCCGATGTCTTTCGAGCTTCTTGCGTAGCCTCGAGATCGTCAGTTCGACAGCATTGCTGCTTCTTTCATCGCCGTATTCTGAAAATGCTTGCTCTATCTTGATTTTGGAGACCACCTTGCCGCCATTGCGCATCAGAAGTTCGAGTAGATCCTTCTCCGATGGGGTTAGTGCGATCTCTGCGTCGGCGCAGCTTACTCGTCGCGAAGCGATATCGAATTGGATGTTAGCGAATTCCAATGTCGGCATCGTGGTGACAGGAGCCCGCCGCATGAGAGCGCGAATGCGCGCGATCAGCTCTCCGTTATGAAAGGGCTTCGCGAGGTAGTCATCCGCGCCTGCATCCAGGCCAGCGATACGCTCGTCGATCGCGCCGCGCGCCGTCAGCACGAGAACGGGCGTCTGAACCTTTGCACCTCGCAGTGATATCAGAAGATCGATCCCGTCCTCGTCTGGCAGGCCGAGATCAAGAAGGAGAAGATCGTAGTCCGCGCCCTCAGCAGCGAGCCGTCCCTCCTGCGCGGTCGCGAAGGCGTCGATTTTCCAACCGACGCGTCTGATGGCCTCGCAAAGCAGTTCGCGAAGACGTGCGCTGTCCTCGATGAGCAGAATTCTCATGCCTTCTTCCGACCAGTAACCATGGACCAGACGAGATTTTCCCGGTGCCTCCAGCTCTCGAAAACGGCGGCGCCGGCGTGGATGAACGCCAGGACCATGATGCTGTTGGCGATTGCGCCGTGCAATTCCTCAAGCCACTTTTCTCCCCAGAAGGCATCGAGCGTCGTCATCCAGCCCGTCAGCGCCGTAGCCGCCAGCAATGCCATCAGGCAGAGCATCATCACCGAAGCTAGAGGGTTGTGGCCGATGTAGCGCTTTTCATTCCGATCGCGGATGTCCACGATGTGGGCCATCACCTTCGAAGGCGTTGGCACGAAATCACTGAAGCGAGAATGTTCGGTACCGACGAAGCCCCAGACAGTACGGACGACAATCGCGGCGGCAACGACATATCCTGTGACACGGTGCCAGTACTTGCCCTCCTCAAGTATGAAGAGGTTGAGCATGCATGCCACGACGACCGTCCAATGAAATGCCCGGACGACGGGATCCCACACCTGGATCGTGCACGTGGCAGTGGTGGAGGGCCTTGAGCCCTCCGTCATCGATGAGACCCGCGTCATCTCAGTCTCCGTTCTGGACAATGGCACCAGAAACCGGGTTGAAATAGACCTCGGCCCGACTGCCGTTCTTGTCCCGGCCGTAGATTTCGTAGCAGTTGCCCGTGATTTCGAACGTCTTGACCTTGTAGCCCATGGCGTCGATCTTTGTCTTCATGGCTTCTTCAGACATCCATTTGGACTTCGGTTCACCGGTGCAGCTCGGGCTTGCGAGCGCCAAGGCCGGCGTTGCGGATGTGATAGCGATGGCGGCGATAAGTTTCAGTTTCATGGAAGATGTCCTCTGTTGGTAACCCGTTGCGGGAGACGGGGATACCGATACGACTGGGAAGCTGTCGGTTTCCTGTCTGACGAACTATCATCCAACGAGCGTCGTTGCTCGCTTTGAGCCAGTGCCCCGTCGCGCTTTGGCCTGGCAGCGGTCTACGGCAGAAGGCGCACATCCGGCCGGAAGGCTCGTTAGTGTCGCGAAAATTCGGGTTCTCAGGGCATTCCAGCTTCAAACACATCTCCGTCCGAACGAATGCCCACGCGTCGCTTCACGCCGGGCTTAGCATTCCTGAGCTCAATTGATGCCGCGCCTTGAGCTTCTGCATGATCCTCGCTGGCACGGTCAGGACGAAAGCACCGGCAGCCGTAGATCACCCCACTTCACTTCGCATTGGAGACCGAACCGGCAGAGGCCATCGACTTCAACGACCTCGACCACGACGCGCGGCAAATCCTAGGAGGCCATCAACGGGTCGTCCCTCACCGTCTGCGCCAGGAAATCAAGGACCGCGCGGACCCGCAACGGCAGGTTCTTGCGCGATGGGTAGACGACGTTGATCGGCAGGCGTGCCGGAGGAAAATCGGGCATCACGTTTATCAGCCTGCCGGCCTCGATGTCGGGGCAGGCGAGGATGTGCGAGAGCACTGCAAGACCGCCCCCGGCCAGTACCGCGCGATGCACCGCGACCGCATTGTTGGCAATCAGGCGTGGCGCGATGCGCACCGAGGTCTCGTCGGAACCATTGGAAAATGTCCACGACCGCAAATCTCCGGCGCGGCTGTAGCAGATGCAGTCATGGCCGCCGACGTCGTCGGGCGTTTCGGGCATGCTTCGTCGTTCGACATAGTTCGGTGCCGCAACGAGAAAGGCGGTCGTCCATCCAATCCGCCGGCACATCAGATTGCAGTCAGAGACGGGACCGAGGCGCACTTCAAGGTCGATGCCATCGCCGATCAGGTCGGACGGCTCCTCGCGAAAAATCAACTCGACGGAAAGCCCGGCATGGCGATCGAGCAGACCGGCAAGACGCTCGCTGACGTAAAGACCAAGCGGCGCGGGCAGGGTGAGCCGCACCCGACCGGATACCGTGGTGGCCTCGGCACAGGTCGCTTCGTTGAGCGCGTCCACCGCTTCGACCACCTTCAGCGCCATCGCAATCATCTGCTCGCCCTCGACCGTCAGGGCAAGTGCGCTCGTGCTACGATGCAGCAGGCGCGTGTTGAGATGTCCTTCCAGAGCGGAGACCTGCCGGGAGACCGCCGGCTGTGTCAGGTCAAGGTCGATCGCCGCTGCAGAAAAGGAGCCCGTCTCCGCAACCCTTAGAAAGGCTCTCAGTGCAGATACGATGTCCATTCGTCCCCCATACATTTCGACATAAGCCTTATGCAGCAGTCTAGGTCGGAAGCGCTTTACTGTCCAGCAATTACGGATATCTTATGTCCATAAGGATACATGATATCCTTAATTAAGGAGACCGACATGTCGCAGCGCCTCAACTACGCACAGCATTCCCCCGAACTCTTCAAGAAGATCTCGGATCTCAGCATGAGCTTGAAGGACAGCACCATCGAGCAGAAAATCCGCGATCTCGTGAACATCCGGGCTTCCCAGATGAACGGTTGCGCCTTCTGCCTCGACATGCATGTCAAGGAAGCCAAGATCCACGGCGAAAGCGAACTGCGCCTCTATCATGTCGCGATCTGGCGTGAATCGAACCTCTTCGTTCCGCGCGAGCGGGCAGCTCTTGCCTGGACCGAGGCCGTCACGAAACTTCCGGAAGGCGGAATTCCCGACGAACTCTACGAGCGGGTCCGTGGTCAGCTCTCGGAAAAGGAAGTCTCCGACCTGACCTTCTCGATCATGGTCATCAATGCCTGGAACCGCGCGAGCATCGCCTTCAAGGCAGTGCCCGGCTCCGCCGACAAGGCCTATGGCCTCGACAAGGCCGGCCTCAACTAGGCTGGCCTCAACTAGGCCTGCAACCTCATAGCCATCAACACCGCGGCCGGCGGCCGCTCGAAAGGGAGAAGTCCCATGAAGATTGTCATCATCGGCGGGACCGGCCTTATCGGCTCCAAGACAGTGGACCGCCTGCGCAAGCGGGGACATGAGGTGATTGCCGCCTCTCCGAACACCGGTGTCAACACGATCACCGGCGAAGGACTGGCCGCCGCACTTGCCGGTGCAGAGGTCGTCGTCGATCTCGCCAATTCGCCGTCCTTCGAAGACCGGGCCGTGCTGGAATTCTTCGAAACCTCGGGACGCAATCTGTTTGCGGCTGAGAAGACCGCCGGCGTCAAGCACCATATCGCGCTGTCAGTCGTCGGGACCGAGCGGCTGCAGGCAAGCGGCTACTTCCGCGGCAAGCTCGCCCAGGAAAGGCTGATCAAGGCCTCCGGCGTTCCCTACACGATCGTTCATTCGACGCAGTTCATGGAATTCCTGAGCGGTATCGCGCAGTCGGGCACGGTTGGCGACAAGGTTCATCTGTCACCGGCCTATGTGCAGCCGATCGCCTCCGACGATGTTGCCGACGCGATGACCGATGTGACCCTTGCTGCCCCCGTCAACACAACGATCGAAATCGCCGGGCCGGAACGCTTCAGGCTCACCGAACTCGTCGCTCGCTACCTCAAGGCGATGGGCGATCCACGCAAGGTCGTGCCGGATCCGCAGGCGCCTTACTTCGGCGCCCTGCTGGAGGATGGTTCACTGGTCTCGGACAACAACCCCCGCCTGGGACAGATCACCTTCGAGCAATGGTTCAAAACATCCGCGCGAAAATAACCACCCACGAAAGGAATCTCGCAATGATGAAGTCGCTTTTTGTCGCGGCTGCGCTCGCAGCCGCATCATTCAACACAGCCTTTGCCGCCGAGGCAGGCGGCAAGG
This sequence comes from Rhizobium sp. 10N414, assembly GCF_056394785.1. Taxonomy (NCBI): domain Bacteria; kingdom Pseudomonadati; phylum Pseudomonadota; class Alphaproteobacteria; order Hyphomicrobiales; family Rhizobiaceae; genus Rhizobium; species Rhizobium sp. 10N414. Next base: position 50,671 of record NZ_JBFTIN010000027.1, read on the forward strand.
CTGCCAAGGTCACCCTCGTCTATGAGCATGAACTGCCGAACGCCCCGGGCAAGAGCATCAAGGGTGTTCTGGTCGAGTATGGTCCGGGCGGCTTTTCCGAGGGGCACACGCATCCGAATTCCGCCTTCATCTATGCAACGGTGCTGGAAGGCTCGATCCGCAGCCAGGTCAATGATGGGCCGGTGAAAACCTACAAGGCCGGCGAGAGCTTCTCGGAGATGCCGGGCGACCGTCATGGCGTCAGCGCAAACGGCAGCAAGGCAAAGCCGGCCAAGCTCCTTGCCGTTTTCGTGGTTGACACCGACCAGAAAGAGCTGACCTATCCCTTGAAGAAGTAAGCGAGGACGGGGCCGGGTGTCGATCGCGCACTCGGCCCCCCCAAAGCGCAGCAATTATCGCGATCGGAGCTGCCATGTTCAACGACCCACTTTCGTTGCCGCTTGTTCTGATCAACATTCTGGGCGTAGCCGGCATTGTTGTCTGGCATCTCCAGGGCCGTGACCGCCCGACTGCGCGGCTGATCGTCCAGATCCTCTTCTTTGCAGGCATGACCGCCGTCCTCGTTATGGCAGGCATCCTGCCTCATCGCGTTGAGGAGACGCAGCTTGTCGGCGTGATGGCATTCCTGTCCATCTCGGCAAGGGTATTGTGGTGGACACATCTGGCATGGACCCTCATCGGCTTCGTACGGATCTATATCGTTCTGGAAAAGAGGCCGCGGGAAGCGCGGCTGTTGCAGGATCTGATCGTTGCCGTCGTCTATCTCGGTGTCGCGCTGTCCATCCTGGGCTTCGTTTTCAAAGCGCCCATCGGCACCCTGGTGGCAACGTCGGGCGTGGTTGCCATCATCTTCGGCCTGGCGCTGCAAAATACGCTTGGCGACGTGTTCTCGGGGATCGCGCTGACATTGGGGCGGCCCTTTGCCATCGGTGACTGGATCTTGCTTGGCGACGGCACCGAGGGCCGCGTCATCGAGAACAACTGGCGCTCCACCTTTCTGCTCACCGGCGCTCACAATGTCGTCATTCTGCCCAATAGCGTGCTGGCGAAGGTGGGTCTTACCAACCTCAGCCGTCCCGATGAAACGCATCAGATCACGCTGCTTGTCCGGATCGCGGCAAACCATAGCCCGCAGCTTGTCGAGGAGGCGCTGCGAACCGCGTTGCAATCAAGCACGCGCATCGTCCAGGATCCACCGCCGATCGTCGCTCTCAAGGGGATCGATGCTGTCGCAATCGAGGCAGAATTGCAGTTTCGCGTGACCAGTCCAGCAAACAGGACGCCGGCGCGCAACGAAGTGATCGATCTCGTCCACAGCCACTGCCGGGAAAGCGGGCTCTCGCTCGCAATGCCCCCACAGAGCTATCTCTACGCATTGCCCGACGCAAGCGAGGTCAAGCTGCGATCAGCCAGCTCGCTCTAACACCCACTCGAAGCTGTTCTTCCAAAGGTCTTGCGGAATATCTCTCGCCAGGGTCTCGATCAGATCGGAAAAGCTGACGCTGCGCAATTTCTGGCGCCACGCTTCGTCAGCGTCCCACATGACGCGCGCCACCGCGCATGGACTGCTTTCGCAATAACCGTGAGGCCGACAGGGATTGTTGGCTCTGATGTTGTTGCAGACAAAGGTCTGCGCCTTGCCTTCGACTGCCTCGACGATGTCGAGAAAGGTCAGATCGGCGGGTGCTCTTGCCAGTCTGTAGCCGCCAGATGGGCCGAGCGTCGTATGAACGAGACCTGCTTGAGAAAGGCTCTGCAGCGCCTTCGAAAGATATTCCTTCGGAAGTCCGTGGAACTCGGCCAACGCCTTCGTCGACAGGTAACGGCCTTCGGGCAGACCGGCAAGTATGGCGCAACAATGCAGCGCCCATTCGACTTGGCTTTTCAGGATCATCATTTCCGTCCGAAAGGGTACCGAGCGGCACCTATTAAGGACAGAAAATATCCCTATTTCGTGGCAAAGTAAACGGGACAAGAAAGCAACAAGCGTCCAGGTCGCCAGCAATCAGCCAGCGACCAGCCGTGAAGCCCGGGACCGATCTGCTCCGGTATTCAGGCACCCCCGGGCTGCAACATGGAAGCAAAGAATGTGGACGGCACCAGCCTTGTCAGACCATCTCTCGCAATCGACGACCCGTTTCCTGCAGCAGCTTGAACGCCTGATATCGCCGATCGTGTTTGTCTCGAAGCGCCCCCGAAACAGGGCGATAGACCTTTGCAATACGCGACATGACAGCCATCGCGCTGGAAAGGTCCGGGTAGTGCCCGCCGGCGACCGCCCCGAGCATTGCAGCCCCAAGCAGCACCGGCTCAGGGCTTGTCACGCTGGCCACCTCCGTTGCCGTGGAATCCGCGATCATCTGCAGGACGAGGGGGCTGTTTGCCGCTCCACCACTGGCCATGATCAAGTCGATATCGATCGCCTTGTCGGCCAATGCGTCAAGCAGTTGCCGCAGCCCGCAGCCGAGACCTGCAAGGCCCGCCACGTAAAGTGCGACAAGCGAAGCCTCGCTTTCGTCGAGCGTCAATCCGGCGATCAGGGCTCGCGCATCAGGGTCGGCAAAGGGCGCCCGGTTGCCGAGAAATTCGGGCACGACGACAATGCCGTCGGCGAGGTCGGCAACACCATCCCCTGCGCGAGCGGCTGCTCGCTCCAGATAGCCGACGAGCGACAGTCCCTCCGCCTTGGCACGCGCCTCGATTGCGCCGGCGGCCGGGTGCATGCGCACCAGATAGTCGATCGCGGCGCCTGCCGCCGACTGTCCGCCCTCGTTCAGCCAGAGGCCTGGAACCATCGCGGAAAAATACGGACCCCAGACCCCGTCGACGAAGGTGGGTTGCCCTGTTGTCGCCATCGAGCAAGCCGAGGTCCCGAAAATATAGGCGAGCCGTCGGCCGATGTCGGCGCTTCGTTCTGTATCGATCTCACCTGCGCCCAGCGTTCCAATGCCTCCAGCATGCGCATCGATGAGCGCGGCGCCGACAGGCGTGCCGACCGGCAGGGCGAGATCGGCAGCCGCTTCGACGGAAAGCCCGGTGCCGAGCGCGACGCCCGGCGCGACAATATCCGTCCCGATCCGCCTGAATTCATCGGCGGCCAGATCCTCCAGGCCGATGGCCCGAAAATAGTCGGCGTCCCAACGCCCTTCATGGGCGAGATAGGTCCATTTGCAGGTCACCGTGCAGACCGATCGTGCCAGGCTTCCCGTGGCACGCCACGTCAGATAGTCGGAAAGGTCGAAGAAGTGGGCGGCCGCCTCGTATTGCTCGGGGAGGTGCCGCTTCAGCCACAGGAGTTTCGGGGTCTCCATCTCGGGCGAGATGCGGCCACCGACATAACGCAGCACCGCATGCCCGCCGTCGTTGATTTCGTCGGCTTCCGCGACCGCCCGGTGATCCATCCACACGATGATGTTTCTGTCGGGGTCACCGGAACGGCTGAGGCTGATCGGGGCTCCGCCCCTGCCGACAGCCACCAGCGAACAGGTGGCGTCGAAGCCGATGCCGGCGATCAAGGCCGGGTCGATGCCCGCATCTGCGACGGCCTGACGAACAGTGCCGGACACTGCCCGCCAGATATCCTCGCTGGACTGCTCCACGACACTGCCAGCCTCATGCCAGATGGCAATCGGCTGCTTGGCTGATGAGAGTAGATCACCGCTCTCGTTGAATACACCCGTGCGCGCGCTGCCGGTACCGACATCTATGCCGAGAAAATAGCGTGCCATGTCTAGAGATCCGTGCTGTGAGGCAAAATGACGAGGTCGCGAATTGTCACGTTGCGCGGTCGCGTCAGCATGAACATGACGGCGTCGGCCACTTCGCTGGCCTCCATCAGACCGCCTGCTGCGATGGTCTCCTCGAGCTTGGCCTTCGGCCAATCGCTGATCAGGGCGGTGACGACGGGGCCCGGCGCGACGGCGCCGACGCGGATGCCGTGCTTCATCACCTGTCGCCGAACAGTGTGAACAAACGCCTGCACGGCGAACTTGGAGGCAGTGTAGATCGGCTCCCAAACCACCGGAACCAGGCCCGCGATCGAGCTCGTCATGATGATGTCGCCGGTCTGCCGTTCAACCATATGCGGCAAGACGGCCTGAACGGAGCGAAAGGCAGCATTGACGTTCAAGTTCAGCATGCGATCCCAGGCATCGGGATCCCCTTCGACGACATCGCCGCCGATATAGGCACCGGCATTGGCGTGGAAGATGTCAAGCTTGCCGAACTTTTCCAGGATCTGCGGCATCATCGTTGCAACGCTTTGCGGGTTCGTCAGATCGATGACCAGCGGAAATGCCTGCGGGCCGAGTTCAGAGCAGATATTCCTCAGTGAATCCTCTGCCCGATCGATGAGAACGACACTGACGCCCTCGGTAAGCAGCGCCTTGGCGCATTCAAGGCCGATCCCCGAAGCCGCGCCGGTGACCGCTGCGACCTTTCCCGAAAGTTCCTGTCTCATAGCATTCCTTACCTTTTATCTTGGACCTTTATCTTGGGACCTTTTATCTTGGGTCTACGCGCGTCCGTGCGACACTCTTGAACGGCGTGCGAGTGAATCGACGATGACGGCAATGGCAAGAACGGCGCCCGTGATCATGTAGCGAAGCGACGACGACAGATCGAGCAGCGTCAGTCCGTTGGCGATCGACTGGATGACGATGATGCCGAGCAGGGCCGAATAGGCACTGCCGCGACCGCCAAACAGGCTGGTTCCGCCGATGACGGCAGCAGCGATGGCATTGAGGTTGACGTCGCCCGTTCCGGCCTGCTGGCTTGCCGATGCAAGACGAGCCGCAGACAGCACGCCACCCAGCGCAGCCAGTATCGAGCAGAGCATGAAGGCGCTCGTGTAGATCAGGCGGACATTGATGCCGGCACGGCGCGCAGCCTCGCGATTGCCGCCAACAGCTGTCATCGAGCGCCCCCACTTAGTCCGGGTCAGCGCGTAGCTCATGGCCACGACCAATCCCACGAAAAGGCCGAACATCCACGGAATGCCACGGTCCTGGTTGAGATAGAAGACGATAAGCTCCAGCACAACGGTGATGAGGATTGCACGCAAGACGAGGCTGCCGAGCGAGCGTGAGGACAGGCTTGCCTCACGTCGGCGAACGACGGTCCGGTAGCCGGTCACGAACAGCACGATCCCTGGGATGGCGGCGAGCACATAGGAAACAGGATCGGGCATGACGAGCAGCTGTCCGAAATTTACGACCGCCGAACCGTAAGGCAGGTTGATCGAGCCGGTCGCGCCGAGAAGATAGAGTTGCATGCCGAGAACCGCGAGCAACCCGGCCAGGGTCGAAACGAAGCTCGGCATTCCCAGGCGATTGAACAGCAATGCGTAGAGAGCCCCGATGAGGCCACCTGCGACAAGGGCGGCAAGGATCGCCAGGGCAACCGGCCAGCCTTCGTTGACCCACAGCATACCGACGAGTGCCGAGGCAAAACCGCTGATCGAGCCGACGGAAAGGTCGATCTCGCCGACCATCAGGATGCAGACTATGCCGAGCGAGATAACGCCAACCGTGGAAGCGTCGAACAAAAGGTTGACGAGATTGTTGGCCGAAAGGAAGATCGGATTGAGCGAGGCGAACACTGTCCAGATGAGAACCAGCCCGACGACAACAGGCAATGATCCAAGGTCGCCCGATCGCACGCGATCGGCGAAAGCCCGGACGGCGCCGCTGACGCCGGTTTCATGTTTGACGCGAACGTCGCTTCTATCCAGCAACGGCGCCGACGGCGCGTTCTGATTGGCGTTGCTGCTCATGGGCTGTCTCCATCAGTGATCTCCCGAGACAGCTGGCGTCGGCTTGCCCTGCGGGAGACGGAATTGTCGGCAGCTCCAGTGATGGCACTGACGAGTTCCTGGTTGGTTGCGTCGGGATAGAATATTCCATTGTTGCGACCGAGGCGCAGGACCACGATGCGGTCCGCCACGGCCCGGACGTCTTCCATGTTGTGGCTGATCATGATGACGCCGAGGCCACGGTCGCGGACCCGTTCGATGAGGTTCAGGACCTCCGCCGTCTGGGCCACGCCAAGTGCGGCCGTCGGTTCATCGAGCATGATGAGCTTCGGTTCCAGGAGCAGTGATCTGGCGATCGCCACCGTCTGGCGCTGACCACCGGAAAGCGAGGCGATCGGGATGCGAACGCTTGGGATGCGCGCCGAGAGTTCATTCAGAAGCTTCCAGGAACGCACCTCCATCGACACTTCGTCGAGCTGCAGCGGACTGGTCTCCCGGCCAAGGAAGATGTTGGCGACAACATCCAGATTTTCGCAAAGGGCGAGATCCTGAAACACCGTCGCAATGCCCAGATCAAGCGCGGTGCTGGGGTCGGAGAGCGTCACCGGCTTGCCTGCGAAGGTGACCGTGCCCGATGTCGGCTGGTGCACGCCGGCAAGAATTTTGACGAGCGTCGACTTTCCAGCACCATTGTCGCCGACCAGAGCCACGACCTCTCCCGCATGGACGTCGAGATCGATATCCGTCAGGGCCGACACGGCGCCGAAATTCTTGGAGACGCCACGCAGGCTGAGCACCAGCTCGCCGGTCGGCGGCGCGTCGTGTTGATTGTTCGTCATCGAGGCAAGCCTTTCCGTATTTTCACATGATACCTGCAATGAGCCCCCCGACGACAAGCGCCGGAGGGCCCTCGGGAGGAGCTGTCAGCTGCCAATGCCAAGCTTCTTGCAGCCTTCCGCGTAGCGGTCGCCGCAAAGCTGTTCGGGTGTCTGGATCGGCTTGCCGTTGACCGTCTTGTCGATGATTTCGGCCTTGAGGTTTTCGGCCGTCACGAGTGCCGGCGTGAACAACTGTGTCGGCGTGTCGAACAGCTTGGTATCGGCCTTCGGCGTTTCGCCGGCAAGCAATTGCATCGCGACGTTGGCCGCAGCGGCAGCAACGATCTCGCTCGGCTTGGAGATGGTGTTGTACTGGTCTCCGGCGATGATCAGCTGCAAGCCGGCAATCGTCGCATCATTGCCTGTCACTGGCGGGACCGGATCCACACCAGCCGCCTTGAAGGCGGCGACCGCTCCACCGCCGGTACCGTCATTTGCCGCCACGACGCCGATGATCTTCTTGCCGAAGCGCGTGATCTGGCCACTTGCCCACTGCTGAGCCTTCGGGGGCGCCCATTCCGGCGTGTCATATTCGGCCAGAACCTGGTATCCGCCCTCAGCGATGCCCGCATGGATGCCCTTCTTGATGAGGCCGGCGGCCGCGTCGGTCGGCGAGCCGTTGATTTCGAGCAGACCCCCATCTTCCGGCTTGACGTTGTTCTTCTTCAGATGCTCTACGAGCGATGCGGCAATCATCTTGCCGATCTCTTCATTGTTGAAGGAAACGTAGTAGTCGGCTGCTGCGGACGGGATCGGGCGGTCATAGGCGATGACCTTGACGCCCTGGCTCTGTGCCATCTTCACCAGCGAAGCAGCAGCGGTGGAATCGACCGGGTCAAGTATGATTGCCTTGGCACCCTGCGAAATCGCAGAGTTGAACTGCTGCTGCTGGCGCGATGCGTCGCCGTTGGCGTTCTGGTAGATTACCTTGCAGCCGGCGCAGAGCTTTGCCATTTCAGCCTGGAAGCCCGGGAAATCATGCTCTTCGTAACGTGTCGAGCTCTGGTCGGGCATCAGGAAGGCGACGGTCGCGTCCGTGACTTTGGCCGATTGTGCAAAAACGGACGTTCCACTGAGAAGGCCCAGCGCCAGAACCGCGGCGCCTGCGAGTTTCGTCGAAAGTTCAGTCATTTTCGGTTTCTCCATTGAAGAGATCGATTGTTGCGGTTACTGACTCAGACCCGTGGCTGGCCCGAGTTCGAAAGCGTACAGAGCCCCGGTCCGAAGCTGACGGTCAAAGACGGCAGCCGGCCGCACTTCTGAGCTGCACCTGTTTCCAGATTTGAAGACAAGCGATCCCTTGCGGAGGCCGCCACGGTCTCCGTTCGCACTCGCCCTCAATGTGTTCTGTCTCCTCCCTGTCCTCCTTGAGTTAGGCGGCCTCCACCGCTTTTTCGTTTTGTGCCCTCAGGGCTCGGAACCTCGAGGGCGGCATCCCTTTCTGCGCGAGAAAGTGCCTGTTGAAATTCGAAAGGTTGTTGAAACCCGATGCGTAGCAGATATCGATCACCGCCAACTCCTGGCTGCTCATCAGCAGCTGACAGGCGAGGTTGATGCGCAGGCGGTTGACATACTGAACCACCGAGAAGCCGGTATGCTTGCGAAACGACCTGGAAAATGCGCTCGGCGTCTGACCGGCAATCGCCGCCAGATCGGTCTCGGAAAACGGCTCGGTCAGGCGCTCGCGGATATATGCCAGCGCCTTGTTGGTACCGATCGACATGTAACCGGAGGGATCGGGCTGGTAATCGGATGTCGTGAGCGCGACGTGATTGCTGGCGCCGGTCAGGAGCTCGACGAGTTGCATGAAGAGTGCGATGCGACGGGCACCCACGGCCTCCAGCATTTCCTGCATGATCGGCTTTGCAAGTTGAGCCGTCTCGAGCGGGAAGAGCACGCCCCGACGGCTATCGGCAAGCACCGAGCGAAATCCCTTGAGCTCCGGAAGAATGGAAAGCAGGCCATCGATGAAGGCCTCGGAGAATTGCAGAACCAGGCATCGCTGCTCGATGCGCCTGTCGTCGACAACGTCGCTCACCCAGTTGTGTGGAAGGTTTGGGCCGGTCATGACAAAATTGCCCGGCTGGAAGTCACCGATGAAGTCGCCGACAAAATAGCAGCCGGATGTCTCGGTGATGAGGTGGATCTCGTATTCGGGATGAAAGTGCCACCGCACCGTATGATAGGGATATCCGTGCGACCACATCTTGAAGGACTCGCCGGATCGTATCTGGACGACTTCCAGATCGGGCTCTGATACATCCCGCATACGACAACCCCTCCCTGGGATCCATTCTGCTGCCAGGCCTTGAACGGAGGAGCTCTCCCGGCTCCATCCCGCGACCATGGAAGAAGTTTAGCCGGATGCGACAGGGGGCTCCACCACATTTGACCCCGCCGGCCGATACTTTTTTGTCATCCGATTTAGCGTTACCTAGATGCCCCCTGGCATATTTCCAGCTGAATCTGCTTTTGCCGCCGGCGACCGCGGCCGCTGTGGCGGGAGAGAATGCTCAGGCAGGGGAGACACGTTCACGTCACCCCCTCGGGCGAAGAGGACCACATGGTCACCGGCATATTGCTCGCCGTTGATCGGGCTCGCGATCCCTTGACGCGCACGAACGTCAAACCGGCTCAACCTGAAATGTCAGGCTCGAGCGTGCTCCGGGACGGCGGGCGCCTTGGTTGCCTCGCCCTCAAGCAACCGGTCCACGATCATCCGGCCGATCGGGATGGCCGAGGTTGCCGCGGGTGAGGGGGCATTGCAGACATGCAGCATTCGTTCGGTCTGCTTGAAGAGAAAATCATGGACCAGGCTTCCGTCGTCCATGACCGCCTGGGCGCGAATGCCAGCCTGTGGGCTCTGCAGGTCATCAATTGTCAGGGACGGGCAATATTTCCGGCATTCGGCAAGATAGCGGGCGCGCGATGCGGAATTGGCGAATTCTGAGATTGCCGAGCGCCAGTTCCTCCGTGCCATTCTCCAGAAGCCGGGAAATGTCGTCATACTGGCGACATCAGCGATCGCAAAGCTGCCCTTGGCATAGCCCTCGCGCGCAAAGCCAAGCACTGCGTTCGGGCCGACAGTCATGCCACCGTCGATCGTTCGCGTCAGGTGAATTCCGAGAAACGGCAGATCCGGATCGGGGATTGGATAGATCAGGCGCTGTGTGACCTTCGCCTTGGATGCCGGCAGTGCGTAGTATTCCCCTCGGAAAGGCACGATCCGATGGCTGATCTTCACGCCGGCCATCAATGCGATGCGGTCCGATTGGAGACCGGCGCAGGCTATCAGTCTTCTCGCTTCGACAGGACCGGACGCGCTTTCGACGCGCACGCCCTTCTCGTGTTCGTGAATGGCTCTGACTGCCGTTCCGCGCCTGATTTCGCCGCCTCCGGTCTCGATCGCCCGTGCCATGGCACGGCAGACAATTGCATAGTCGACGATCCCCGTGGAGTGGACGAGAAGGGCACCGAGACCCGCGATATTGGGCTCATCGGTTCTCAGTTGCGCCGTCGACAGCCGCGCATAATCGATGTCGTTTTGGCGCGCCCTGTCCTCAAGCGCCTCCATGCGCTGCATCTCCGCATGATCAGTCGCGACCAAAAGCTTCCCGCAGGTTTCGAAGGGGATGCGGTTCTCAGTGCAGAAGCGCTTCGTCGCCTCGGCACCCTCACGGCAGAGCTTTGCCTTCAGCGAACCGGGAGCATAGTAAATTCCGGCATGGATGACGCCACTGTTGTGGCCTGTCTGGTGTCTCGCAAGCTCGGGCTCCTTTTCCAGGATTACGATGCTGGCGCCCGGCATCCTTTCCTGCAACGCCATGGCGACCGCCAAACCGACGATGCCACCGCCAATGATACAATAATCATACATCTTGCTGCCCGACTCCGACTGCTGCCTGTTTGCAAGGCTAGCACTCGAGCGCCACGCCGTCTTGAAGTTCTTATGGCGTAACTTGCTCGTCAGGCGCGGGCATAGAGCGCGCGGTTCTTGTTGCTTGGGGGGCGCATGTCGACGCCATCGTCGCGGAAAATTGGCAAAGGGCGGCCGGGTTCTCACCGTCAGAACGAAAAGAACCCCGCTGAAGGAAGCGGGGTTGGAGTTTTTGAACCCCGGAAGTCGCGGTTTCAGGGGCAATAGAGCGTTAAGGCCTCGCGGGGAAGAAGATAAGCAAAGCCCAACCGCAAACGGATAGGGCGCCCGTTGGTTCCCATTTCTTTTAGAACCTCACCCGAGGCGGGCTTGTGACAGGAGGCCCCCCCGGCGGGGGTTGGCGCAAGGGAAGCCTCCTGTTACGGCGCACCTTCGGGACACCGGTCCCGAAAGCGCCCCACACTAAACCTTATTTACAGTCCTGCTAATATGATTTCTCGCCAGACCTGGACGAAAACGAACCAACTTCCCCATGTTGCGACCTCTTGTTTGTCAAGGAGAGTGCACTCAGTATTCCAATTAGATCTCTCGAGGTCGAAATGGCTGAATGGCATCTCCGCCTCGCCATGCGTTCGGGGCAAATCAGGTTCCGTTTGAAGTTACGGGCCACATCGGCGCCCGGCCAACGAGAACGGCCAGCGGTCGCCGCACAAATCCAAACCGCGCAGCATATGGACAAAGGGCCGAAGCCCGCGCCGTTCCAGCTCTTGAACGCTTCGTCGGCGCGGCGCCCCCTGCCAGAAGTCTATTTCTCGCGTGTCGACAGGACGTTGCGGATGGAAAAGCTGGAATTGATCCGCAGCACCCCAGGCAGGGAAGAAAGGATTTCCTTGTGTATTCGTTCGAAAGCGCCGGCACTCTCGACGTCAACGCGAAGCATGTAGTCGGACCCGCCCGTCATCAGGAAGCACTCGCGGATTTCCGGATACTTGCGCACGGCGGCTTCGAAGCGATTGAGGTATTCCTCCGTCTGACGCTCCAGTGTGATCTGGATGATGACCGCAATTGCTTCCTCACCCACGACATCAACTATGGCTGTATAACCTTTGATGATACCTGCCTTTTCCATCAAGCCTATACGGCGAAGGCAGGCAGAGGCGGACAGGCCGATCTCCTTGCCGAGGTCGACATTGGATATCCGGGAGTTCAGACGCAATTGCCGAATGATTTTCCTGTCGAGAGCATCAATCTCATACATTGTCGCCTCATCTATTCGCGCCCGCGGCGGTACCGCCTTCATCCAGCATCGATTGCGTCGGCAATCCATCGCATGGGATGTTCACCCCGAATAGAAGAGAATCGCTTCGTTTGGCAACGGCATGAAAAGCCGGAGACCATCGCCTCGTCTTCGCCCTGCAGCTGGCCCGCCCAGGAAAGATCAAAAGTCTGCCTGCTGAGGGCTTGGTGCCGATCCTGATGGCCAAACATGCCGGCCATGCCGCAACATCCGGTTGCCGCAATTTCGACCGGCGCGCCAAGAGCAGCAAGAACCCTCTTCCAGTCCATCAGGCTACCGCCAGCGCTTTCGCTGCAATGGACGAACAGCTTGCGTGGCAATCGCGCCGCGGTCAGCTTCGGCAGGGCGCGCCCCCGGGCGATTTCCTCGCTCAGGAACTCCTGGACAAGAAGGATAGGCTCCCCCGCCAGGCCGGCCTTCTTGTATTCCTGGCGGATCATCATGACGAAAGCCGGATCGACCCCCACCATCGCCCTGCCGGATCCGGCAACCTTGTCGATCGCCGACCTCAGCTTCCTGGCCTGCCTGATGAACCGGGTTCTGTCGCCGAGCACGTGGGCCGCCTTTCCCCCCGCCGACATCGCAACAAAAACAGGCCGGTAGCCAAACCGGCTAAGACCATCTGCGAGCGCCAGGGCTGCCTGTGTGTCGAAAAGCGCCGTAAACGGATCCTGCCAGATGAAGACCGTTTCCTCGTGCCATTGCCGTTTTGCGATCACTTCGGCGGAAAAGGTCTGATATCCGCCTCTGCCCACATCGTGAAATGCCAGTGAAGGAAGGTTGCGCAGACCAGACAGTGTCTCCATCAGCGGGTTGAACAGTCTTGCAAAAATCGCCGCGAATTTTCTGTGACGAACCAGAACCGGTGAATATTCTTCGAGCAACAGCGCTGCCTTGTCCGCCAGCGATCGTCGACGCTTCCGATAGAGCCGGTCGAGGAAATGCGATTTCATCTCGGGTATGTCGACCTGCACCGGGCAACTCGTCGCACAGGCCTTGCAGCCAAGGCATCCGTCGAGCGCGGCCAGGACATCATCCTCCAGTTCCTCGGTCGCATGGCCGCTCTGATGCATCTGGTGCCAATGTCTCAGCGCGTCGGCGCGGCCTTTCGGGGAATGGCGAAGGTCACGGGTCGCCTTGAACGAGGGGCACATGACGGTGCTGCGCTGATAGCTCAGACACTGCGCATTGCCGTTGCACTTGAACGCCAGGCTGAGAGGATCGCCGTCTTCGGTGTTGACGCTGCGGAACGGGGTTGACTCGATACCCATGAGGGCACCCGGTTCACCGACGAGCTTTCCCGGGTTGAAGCGATGCCGAGGGTCGAATGCCCGCTTGATGCGGCCAAACGCGTTGTAGGCCGTGGCGCCGACGAACTCCGCCAGATAGGCGCCACGCACGCCCTTGCCGTGTTCCCCCCAGAAGATGCCGCCATGCCTGCGCGTCAATTCGAACACGCCGTCCGAAATCGCCTTCATGATGGCCCTGTCTTCGTCGCGATTGATATTGAGGGCAGGGCGGATATGCAGGCAGCCAACGTCGACATGCCCATACATGCCAAAGTTCAAGCCGTTGGCGCTCAGCAGCCCCGTAAAATCCGTGACGAAGGCGGCAAGGTTTTCGACAGGCACCACGCAGTCCTCGACGAAAGCGATTGGCCGGCGCGTGCCGCCGACCTTGCCGAGCAACCCGACACTTGCCGCCCTGACCTGCCAGAGCGCAGCCATTTCGGTATCATCAACAGCCACGTGGCTTGCGATTGCGCCGGTAAGCGTCAGCGCGCTCTTGCGCAGGACTTCAACCTGCCGTGCGAGATCGGCTTCGTCGTCTCCGACGAACTCCACGAAATTATAGGCAATCGGCTGCCCGTCGCGAGCGCGAAGCCCGGCAGGCAGCGCCTGCAGAATTCCGGCTGTTTCGGCCAGGCCCTGGACCCATTCGTCCATGACTTCGATCGCCAGCGGATCATGCGCCAGAAGGGCACCGCCCGCATCGAGTGCCGCGGCAAATGTCTCGAAGCCGATGACGACCAGTCGCTTAAATTTCGGCTTCGGCAGCAGACGCAATCTTACCCGCGTGACGAGACCCAGGGTGCCTTCCGCGCCGATCGGTAGCCGCCACCATTCGAGATCGCCTCCAGGCGGTTTGGCCCGCTCGAGATCGTAACCCGTAAAACGCCGTGAAAGCGCCGGCACCTTTTCCAGCAGTGCTTCGCGACCCGACTGACAGGCCCCCTCGATCTCCAAGAGCATTGCATGAGCCCAATCGGGGGGCGGCGCGGCACTATCCAATGTCCGCCCGCCATCGAGAACGAGTTCCATTCCAAGGATATTGTCGCTGGTCTTGCCGTAGCGCCGCGACCCCTTGCCCGACGCATCCGTGCTTACCATGCCACCAATGGTGCAGCGGCTCGCCGTTGATGTCGTCGGCGCAAAGAAAAGACCGGTCGACGCAAGCTGCGCATTCAGTTCATCAAGAACGATGCCGGGCTCCACCTCTACCCACTGCTCTTCGACGTTCACCGCCAGTAGACGGTTCATGTACTTCTGAAAGTCTACGATGATGCCGGCATTCAGGCTCTGGCCGTTGGTGCCCGTGCCGCCACCGCGCGCGGTAACGGGAACGCCGCTGAGTGCATCAGTATCGAGGACACGCATCAGCCGTCGCACGTCCTCGGCATCGCGTGGGGCAACGACGATATCCGGCGCGATCGCATAGACGCTGTTGTCGGTGGACATGGCCGCGAGAAGTGCAGCATCACTTGCGACGTCGCCACGAAAACCAGTTTCCTTCAGAAGAGCAGGAAGTCGTTCAAGAGCAGTATGATAAAGGGGCTTCTTTATGTTCTGGTGCATTATCACTGTAACCCAGGGGCATCACGGAAAGGCATTGAACCATAAAGACGACGTTCGTATAATTAGAAAGATATGAAAATATTTTCGGAAAATACGAACTTGGGGCCTGCGCCATCCTCGAGCCTCGCTAACGGTTATGGAATCCGATCCGGTAAGCAATGATCTCAAACTCGCAAAACAATCATTCTGACCCGGGGTGAAAGATGATTCCAGAACCAGGGTGCCCTCTGCGTCCCGCCTCGACCAACCACCGCTGAACTGGAGCTATTTCTTCGATGAAGATATTTCCAGAAAACACGAACATTGGTTTGCGACACCTGAGGGCAGCGCTCACTGTAATGGATGAGGGGTCCTTCACCCGAGCTGCGCTGTTGCTTGGGGTCGTTCCCTCAGCCTTGACCGAAACAATTCGGACACTCGAAGCAGAGTGCCGGACGGCAATTTTTGACCGGAAATCTCGTCCGATACGAGCGACTGAAGCGGGTCAGGAATTCCTGGAGGGCGCACGCGATATTCTCGCTCGTTTTGAGCTTTCGCTCGCAAATGTGCGACAGGTAGGTGGTCTCAAGCGGGGGCGGGTGCTCATAGGCGCTGCGCCATCCGCCGTCCTTACTCCGCTTTCTGAAGCGATCATTAAATTCCGCTCAGATCATCCTGGGATCGACGTCATTGTTCACGACGACGTTGCCGAACGCCTAGCCAGTCTGGTTGTTGACGAAACGCTTGATTTCGCGTTGGCCGGGCCGGGGTTCAAGTCGGCCGAATTGCATGAAGAAAAGATCAGCGAAGATGCATTTGGTCTCGTTTGCCATAAAAGCCATCGCCTGGCCCAGTCTTCAGCTTTGGTCTTTCTGTCCGACATCGACCCAGATGACCTGATAGTCCTCGACGGGCAGGCCGGTATTGCGAGGATGCTCGCGGACTGCCCTGACCTGCCGCAACAGCTGACCGTCGGTCGCATTCAAACATTCAGCACCATCGCCCAGTTGACCTTGATCAGTCGCAATGCCGGCATAGCCCTGTTGCCACAGCAGGCTGCCGATGTCATCCAAAGTAACGAGATCGTCTTTCGCGAGATCGCTGACCTACACCTGGTGCGCTCGCTCTATCTCTTAACCCGCACTCGCTCGACTTTGCCGCCCGCGGCAAAGCGCTTTATCGCCTACCTCACTTAGCACCCTCTCACAGGACAAGCAGGATCTTGCCTAGATTTAGGACTTACTAATCAGAGCCAGACTGAAGACGCCGAGCCTGCTCCAGCGGATGAAGCGATTGTAAAGCATCTTGCAAGCACCGTATTCCTTTGGCGCGTCGCACCGGCGCAATCCGTTGCGAATGACCAAGATAGTGCCACTTACGATCTTACGGTCATCCACTCACGGAAGGCCGCGTGGAAAATAGGGCTTTATTCGGCGCATTTGCGCTTGGGATAACAGCATTATATCACTCATTGCAGCCCTCCTTGCACTGCAAGGAATCAATCCCTGGATATTGCTGCAAGTGGCAAATGCCGCTGACCTCTATTCGCCCCCAGACGTCACTTCACAGCGATGACGACCTTCCCCTTCGCACGACCCGTTTCGACATAGTCCAGAGCCTCGTTTGTCCTCTCGAACGGGAAGACCCGGTCCATCACTGGACGTATGTGACCGGCCTCGATCAGGGAGGTGATCTTTCCGAGCTGCCCGCCGTTGGCTGCCATGAAGTGAAACGAATAGCTGATCCCTCGGCGTCTCGATTTTCTCCTGATACCAGAGCTCAGCAAGCGCATGACCTGTTGAAGTAGCCAGCCGGAGCCGTTCTGCCTCGCGAAGTCCGGATCGGGCGGACCGGAAATCGAGAGCAGCTTGCCGCCCGGCTTTAACACAGCAAGGGATTTCTCCAGCGTATCCTTCCCGAGGCTGTTCAGCACGACGTCATAGCCCTGCAGCACTTTCTCGAAGTCACCGTTCTTGTAGTCGACCACGACGTCTGCGCCGAGACTTTTCACAAGAGCGATATTTGCCGAGCTCGTGGTGGTGGTCACATATGCCCCGAGATGCTTGGCAAGCTGGATTGCGATCGTGCCAACGCCGCCCGAGCCGGCATGGATCAGGACCTTCTGCCCCTTCTGCACGTTTGCCCGCTCGACAAGCACCTGCCATGCCGTAAGGGCGACAAGTGGAACGGATGCGGCCTCTTCCATGGTCAGATTGTTCGGCTTCATTGCTACATCGGCCTGGTCCATGGCGATATATTCCGCAAATGTACCGATGCGATCCTGGGCCGGACGGGCATAGACCTCATCGCCGGGTTTAAATTGCCGGACCTTGGCCCCGACCCGGACCACGACGCCCGCGACATCGTTGCCCAAAACCAGTGGAAGGCGGTAGGGCAGGACGAGCTTGAACTCTCCGTCCCTGATCTTGCTGTCCAAAGGGTTTACACCGGCGGCATGGATCTCGACCATGACGTCGTTCTCACGCAATTCCGGCTCGGGACCTTCGCCAAGCCGCAGGGCACCGCCTTTCGCATAGCGATCGATCTGGAATGATTTCATCATACTAACTCTCGTTTCTAGGGTGAGCTGGCAGCGCCAGCAGTGCGGCGATGAAGGCTCAATCGGGAAGTTTGTTGAATTTCCGAAGGTTCTTGTCGACGAAGGAATCGGGGCAGGAAGCGGCGGATGAAGCGGACCTGTCTCGCCGCTTTTCCGGCGGTGTCACGTGGTTTAGGCAATGCCTATTCTGTTTTGCTCATCGGCCTCCGCTTTGATTTTGTCATGGAACATCGATGAACAATCAGTTACTATCAAATTGATATCGAGTCACTACTAAAAAGATATGGACATGAAGAATCTTTCGAACCAGCCCTGCCTGATCGCTCGAAGCCTCGCGCTTGTTGGGGACGCATGGAGCATGCTGATCATGCGCGACGCCCATGCGGGGCTGACCCGCTTCGACGATTTCCGCAAGAGCCTCGGTATCGCGCCGACGATGCTGACGGGGCGACTTTCAGGCCTGACTGATGAGGGGCTGCTGGAGAAGCGCCGCTATTCCGACCGTCCGCCAAGGGACGAGTATGTGCTGACGGAAGCCGGCCGCGACTTTCTGCCAGTGCTGTTTGCGATCGGCGCGTGGGGACGCAAGCATCGCGGCGGCGGTAAGGTAACCCGGTTCTTCGACGCCGAGACCGGGACGGAGATCGATCCCGTCACCATCGACCGCGTGACTGGCGCTCCGGTCGGAACACGTCCTATACGTATCGCCGCACCCGAATAGGCCGCCCCGCAGCAGATGAAGCCGCGCCTGACATCTCTGCGAAGCTCGCGTTGAGCGCCTTTTCGACCGCCAATCCTTGCGGCTTGCCGTCGAGCAATTCGTTGCTGGCACGAGCAGCGCTCCCGGAATAGGGCGGAAGCGGATTTCAAGTTCGGATGAGGTCGACAGGGTGAGGCTCAGGACAGCGCGAAGATTCTCACCTCCCTCGCTATGCCCTGAAGTTCCTCCATTCGGGAAACCGACGTGATGCCGGTGTCACGCAGGATTTCTGAAACGTGGGTATCCCCGACAATCGCTTCCGTCGTCATGATCACATTGGGATCTGCAAGGCCCTGTACGCGGGAGGCAATATTGACGGTCTGACCGAAGTAGTCCTGCCTGTCGTTGAGGTTGACTGCGAGACATGGTCCCTCATGGATGCCGATCTTCAGGAGAAGATCGTCGCTGCCGTGCTCGGCATTCAACTGAAGCATCGCCTCGCGCATCCGGAGCGCGGCGGCCACTGCGCGGTCGGGGCTCGGGAAGGTCGCCATGACGGCGTCGCCGATTGTCTTGACGACGGCTCCGGTCTCCGCGGCAACGATCTCGTGAAGGACCCTGAAGTGCGCTCGTACCAGATCGAATGCGGCAAGGTCACCGACGCGCTCGTAGAGCGCGGTCGAGCCTCTCAAGTCAGTAAAGAGGAAGGTGAGGCTGGTGATCTTGAGGCGCTGGTCGACGTCAAGCGTGTCGGTCCGATAGATGTCCCGGAAACTCTGGTTCGACAGGAGACGTTTCGCCGTGAGAAAAGCTCGCCTGCGGCCCAACAGGTCGTGTAGCTCGTCTCCTGCAACGCAGACGTTCGGTATCACCCTGCGTTCGGTGTGGTTCTCAAGCATGAGCCGCAGTGGGCCGGGACGAAGCGGGACCGTTTCGTTTAGCGCATGCGCCTTGCTGATGACCATCGACAGGTTTTGCCGTTCGTCGGTGGGCTCCCCCTTCACGTCGATGAACTGCGCCGCGTGTGTTGCCGGATCGAAGATGATCACGAATTGCGCCGGCAGGTGCAGTGAGAGGAAAGCCTTCTCCCCCGGAGCCAACTCGATCATCTCCAGTTGGATGCGTGCAAACCTTGCTTCGAAGTCCTCCGGCAGGTCGACTCCGGAACTGAAGAAGATCTGTCGGTAATATTCCAGCGGCGGAAGCCGATCGGGGTCGTGGGCAGAAATCCTGCGAACCCTTGGACTGACCGTGAACGTCACCTCGACCATTTCGTCGAGGGTTGGTTCATATCCGGCCGCGCAGAGCGCGCACTGGTACGTTTCCTGATCGACTGTTTTCAGAGTTGCACCGGTGTCCAGGACGCCGCCGCAACCTGGGCAAAGGACATTCCACGTCATGTCGAACACGCCAATGCGCGCTGCATGCAGAAATGCTGCGATCGTTTTCTCTTCGTCGAGATGATGCTTGTCAGCAAAGGCGAGCACATTGATGCGATTGAGATCGCGATCGGACCCATGCGTGACTACGCGCTCGATACGGTCAACCGTCTGCGGGTCAGCAGCCTGTCGCAGCGTGGCAAAATGCGCGTCCACTTCATTCATGAGACACGTCTCCGTGTGCGTAACCACAAGGGATAACGCCAGCACCCGAATTGTACCACGGAATTTTCTGATCGAAATCTCGCCACCAATGAGATTGAATCGAGGTCATTCAAAAGCCGGGACATTGTCTTTCTAGAGATCGCCGATTTTCGGCTTGTCCGCTCGCTCTACCTGTTGACTCGAAGCCGCGCGAGCCTGTCTCCTGCAGCAGAGCGGTTCATCAGTTACCTTTTCCAGCGGGTGCCGCACGAAACGCTCAATGATCTGATGAAAATTGCGAAAATACGACCGCAATTGCTTGTTTCCATAACGGATTGAGCGAAACTTCCGTTTGACGAACGATATCCTCACGCAAGGTAAATCGGGACCAATCATGGACAGCAGTACCTTCAAAGTGACGCTTGCAACGGACGGATGCGGCGTCCTTTCCATTGACGTTGGCGCCCCTGCCGTAAACTGCCGACGGTCTGGAGCGCTGCTGCCAACGCCGTTACATCTGAGCTGACGTCTTTCATTTTCTGGGGTGCACAATGAAGATCACCGTTTTGGGCGCCGGCGTCATCGGCGTCACCACAGCCTACTATCTGGCAAGATCGGGACACGATGTAACGGTGCTGGAACGCCAGAGCGGACCAGCGCTGGAGACGAGCTATGCCAATGCCGGTGAGATCTCGCCGGGTTACGCGTCGCCATGGGCCGCCCCCGGAATACCTCAGAAGGCCATCAAATGGCTCTTCATGAAGCATGCGCCGTTGATCATCAGCCCGACTGTGGATCCGGCCACCTGGGCCTGGGTGATGGCAATGCTGCGCAATTGCACTTCCAAGCGCTATGCCATCAACAAAAGCCGAATGGTGCGCATTGCCGAATACAGCCGCGACTGCCTGATTGAACTGCGCGCTGAGACCGGCATTCCGTATGACGAGCGAACCCAAGGAACCCTGCAGCTCTTTCGCACGCAAAAGCAACTGGACTCGATCACAAAGGATATCGAGGTTCTTGCAAAGGACGGCGTGCCGTTCGAGGTGCTCGATCCGGCCCAGTGTGTTGCCGCCGAGCCCGGGCTTTCGCCGGTGAAGCACAAGATCGTCGGCGGATTGCGTCTTCCCAATGATGAGACTGGTGACTGTTTCAAGTTTACCAATGAACTTGCCAAGCGTGCCGAGGCACTGGGCGTCCATTTCGTCTACGGAACCGATGTCCACAAGCTGCGGATCGACAACAACAGGATCAGCGCAGTGGAAACATCGCGGGGCGTGTTCGATGGCGATGCGGTCGTGGCCGCATTCGGCAGCTTCACGCCAAGTCTGCTGAAGCCGCTCGGACTGAAGATCCCGATCTACCCGGTGAAGGGATACTCGATCACGGTTCCGATCATCGACGAAAGCCGCGCACCAGTCTCGACGATCATGGACGAGACCTTCAAGATCGCCATCACCCGCCTTGGCGACCGGATCCGCGTTGGTGGCATGGCCGAAATCTCGCGCTTCAACAAGGACTTGCCGACGTCCCGCAAGGCAACGCTCGTGCATTCCGTCGAAGATCTGTTTGGTGGGGCAGGGGACCAGAGCCAGGCGCAGTTCTGGTGCGGCCTGCGCCCGATGACGCCCGACGGAACGCCGATCATCGGCAAGACCGTCTACGACAACCTTTACCTCAATTCTGGCCACGGCACGCTTGGCTGGACGATGGCATGCGGCTCCGGCCGAGTGCTGACAGATATCATCAACAGGGCAAGACCGCAGATATCGATCGAGGGTCTCGATCTCAGCCGCTACGGCTGAGGGGACGAAAGGCAGAATTCGTACGCTATCCTGATAAAATACCGGCGCCGCGATGGCAGCGCCGGGGTCTCACGATCGGGTGGTCAGCGTGCCGCCCAGTTGGCACCACGCCTGAAGATGGTCTTCATCTCGGGCACCGAGAATTCCTTGGCCTGATGGCCGAGCGAGGAATAGAAAACGCGGCCCTTGCCGTATTTGCGTTTCCAGGCAACGGGCATGACGACACCATCGATCCAGTAGGCGTGATCGCCGGTGAACCTCGTCGTGGCCAGCACCTCATTCGAGGGGTCGACGTGCATGTAGTATTGCTCGGACGTGTAAGGGAAGTCGGCAATGCCTTCCATGATCGGGTCATCCGGGCGAGTGACATTGACGGTGTAGTCGATGATGTTGCCGGGGTGTGCGACCCACTGGCCGCCAATGATGAACTGGTATTCGACGCATTCGCGGAAACTGTCACCAGCGCCGCCGTGGTAGCCGGCAATGCCGACGCCACCCTCGATCGCGGCCGCGAGGTTCTTGATCTCTTCCTTTTCGATCTTCGACATCGTCACGATCGGCACGACGAGGCTGAGATCATGGACGGACGGATCCGCAAAAGCCTCGGTCGTGTGCTCGACGTAGACCTTGAACCCGTCCTCCTCCAGCATGTCCTTGATGATTGCGGCGCATTCCTGCGGCTCGTGGCCACTCCATCCGCCCCAGACGATCAGTGCTTCACGCATAGTCTTCCTCCTGATGATTACTTGGCCAGTCGCCCGTCGACGAGCGACTGTGACAGCGGCATGGGCCGCTCTGTTTGAGTGGTGATGGCAACCGTGCGCCCGCTCTCGGAGGCAGCGTGGAAGGCCTCCATGACCTCGAGGACATGCAGAGCCAGGTCGCCGTTGGCACGATGCGGCCGGTTCGAGCGGATGGCATGGGCGAGATCCGCAACACCGATCGAGCGATAATTGCCGTCGCCATAGGGCGCCGTCAGCGGCTGCTGTTCGAAGGCGCCACCTTTCTTCAAAACTTCAACATCGCCTCCGAAGTGATTGGGATCGGGAACGATCAGTGTGCCCTCGGTGCCGTAGATCTCCAGTGGCACATGCTTGTGTCCGGCAACGTCGAAGCTCATTCCGATCTGTACGACCGCACCATTGGCGAACGCCATGAGACCGGCGACATGGGTGGGTACGTGTACCGGGATGTGCTCGCCGTTTCTCGGTTCGCTGGTGATCACGCGCTCCTTTCGCGGCGTCATGGCGAAGCCTGCCACCTGCGCGACCGGTCCGAAAAGGTTGACGAGATCGGTGATGTAGTACGGGCCCATATCGAGCATCGGTCCGCCGCCGACCTCGTAGTAGAAGGCCGGATTTGGATGCCACCGCTCGTGGCCGGGGCACATGAAAGTTGCTGTGCCGCCGACCGGCTGGCCGATGACACCCTGATCGATGAGGGCACGCGCCGTCTGATGCCCGCCGCCGAGAAATGTGTCGGGAGCCGCACCGATGCGCAGCCCCCTGGCCTTGGCGGCTTCGGCGAGCTTCTTGCCCTCCGCGAAATTGATGCCCAACGGCTTTTCCGAATAGGCATGCTTGCCGGCCGCAAGTGCCTGCAGGCCGACGGCAACGTGGGCCTTCGGGACGGTCAGATTGACGATGATTTCCAACTTCGGATCAGCAAGAAGCTCATCAATCCTCTTTGCCGGCACATTGAATTCGCTGGCCTTGGCTTCTGCCAATGCGTGGTTGAGATCGGCTACGCCGCGAACCTCAAGGATGGGGAAGGATGCCATCGCTTTTAGATAGGCGCCGGAGATATTGCCGCACCCGATGATGCCGATACCGACTCGTTCCATGATTTCCTCCCGTTGGATGTCGTGATTTTGCTGCTCAGAGCGCTGGACCAGTGGTGTTCCAGGGCGACTCGTAGAGTTCGTAAAGTGCCACCGCAGCAGCTCCTTGCGCCCAGAAGTCGTCCGTCGAATCGTCGAAGACGAGTTCGGCAACGCCCTTCAGCGACGGCGGAACGGCGAGCGCATAGGCGTTGCGCAGGCTGTCGAGAAATGGCTCACCGAGCGCAAGGCTGGAGCCGACGAGGATGACCCGGGGCGGCGCAAACAAGGTGACGATGTTGGCGATCGCAACGCCAACGGCTTCGCCGGCCCGGATGGCAGCACCAATCAACGTACTGTCCTCGGCCTTGATGAGCGCCTGGGCATGCGTCATGCCGCGTCCAAGCTTGATGGCCTCGGCAAAGCGGCCACTGGCCGGCTGCTCGCCAAGGATTTCGCTTTCGCCAGCCTGGCTCGATAGCCGCACGACCCCGTTGGGTCCCATGCCAAGCACCAGGTCGCCGAGATTGTGGCTGAGGCCGCCAGCACCACGAAACAGCTGATTGTCATGAAGCACGCCGAGACCGAGTGTCTGCTCGAGCGAAATCAATACCATGTCTTCCAGGTCACGGGCCTTGCCGAACCAGTGATGGGCAAGCGTGATCGCATGCGCATCGCTTTCAACGATGGTCGGGGTATCGAGCCTGGTCGTCATCTCGCTTGCGAAATCGACATTCGTGTCGCGAAAGATCGGGCTGCTGCGGATATGGCCGGTTCGGTGCTCGATCACGCCGGGAAGGCCAAGGCAGACGCTGTCGACATCCTCGAGCGAAAGGCCGGCATCGACGACGCAGCGGCGCACCCCGTCTTCGACGAGGTCTGCGATCACGCCGATCGGCTGGCGGTCGATGCGGATCGGCAGGGTGATTTTCGACAGCACGTCGCCACGGAAATCGGTCACCACGAACACCAGGCGGTTGGCCGCGATCTTCGCCCCGACGACGCGCGCTGCATCGGGATTGAGCTCCAGCATGACGCGCGGCCTTCCGCGTGCCGCCTCGTTGCGAATATCGCCCTCGTGGCGCGGCAGGATCAGCCCGTCGTCGAGCAAGGAAGCAGTGATCGCCGAAACGGTCGTGGTCGACAACTGCGTGCGTTCGCTGATCTCGACACGCGATATCGGCCCGTGACGCCGGATCGTGTCCAGCACGTTCAAGCGATTGATCGCGCGCATCAATTCGGGATCTGCGGTCTTCATCAGGTCGGCCAGGCTCTTCAATGTGACCGCGGCGTGCGGCGCTCATATTTTCAACGGTATGCGAATTAAATAGCGCGCCAGCATCCCCGTCTGTCAAGGCAAATCTGCCCGATTTCAACGAGGGGAGTTGACATTCGCCAAAACCTCCCGATGATTTAATCCGCATAAGGGAAAAATTGAAGAGGACGATTTTTGCCCTTGCTGGAGGAGAAAATCATGTTTGACCAAATGAAGGCGAAAGCCTTGCTTCGCAGCCGTTTCATCGCCCGCTCGGCGGCCACGGGACTGGCGCTCCTGATTGCTGCGGGAAGTGCCGCGGCAGACACCACCGTCAAGTGGCTGCACCTTGAGCTCGATCCGAACTATGTCGCGATCTGGCGCAAGATTGCAGACAAATACCAGGCCGAACATCCCGGCGTGAAAATCGAAATGCAGTTCCTGGAAAACGAGGCTTTCAAGGCCAAGCTTCCGACCCTCTTGCAGTCGAGCGATGCGCCGGA
Source organism: Rhizobium sp. 10N414 (assembly GCF_056394785.1). NCBI lineage: Bacteria > Pseudomonadati > Pseudomonadota > Alphaproteobacteria > Hyphomicrobiales > Rhizobiaceae > Rhizobium > Rhizobium sp. 10N414. The sequence continues at coordinate 75,534 of NZ_JBFTIN010000027.1, forward strand.
TTTCTTCTACAGCTGGGGCGGCGGCGTGCTGAAGCAGCAGCTGGCGACCGGGACGCTCATGGACCTGACGTCGGCGATGAACGCAAAGGATGGCGCCTGGGTGAAGAGCTACAACCCGGCCGCGATCAAGGGCCTGTCCTACGACGGCAAGATCGGCGCCGTGCCTTTCAAGATGGGCACCGTCTCGTTCTTCTACAACAAGGCGCTTTTCGCCAAGGCCGGTGTCGATGCCGCCAGCATCAAGTCCTGGGATGACTATCTCAATGCCGTGAAGAAGATCAAGGATGCCGGCATCGTCCCGATTGCGGGCGGCGGTGGCGAGAAATGGCCTCTCCATTTCTACTGGAGCTATCTGGTGATGCGCAACGGTGGCCAGAAGGTCTTCGACGCGGCAAAGACCGGTGAAGGGGAAGGTTTCAACGATCCGGCAATCATCAAGGCCGGAGAGCAGCTTGCCGAGCTCGGCAAACTGGAGCCGTTCCAGCCGGGCTATCTCGGCGCCACCTGGCCGCAGACGCTCGGCGTCTTCGGCGATGGCAAGGCAGCAATGATCCTGGCGTTTGAAAACACCGCCGCCAACCAGCGCACGAACGCCGGTGATGGCAAGGGGCTCGATCCGGACAATATCGGCCGCTTTGCGTTTCCGGCCGTGACGGGCGGCGCAGGCGCGGTCACCGACACGCTTGGTGGATTGAACGGTTGGGCCGTGACGAAGAAGGCGCCGCCTGAAACGCTCGACTTCCTCGCCTATCTGACGAACGCCGAAAACGAGCGCGAGATGGCCAAGGCCGGCATGCTCATCCCGGTCGCCGTCGGTGCCGAGGATGGTGTGACCAATCCGCTGTTGCATCAGTCCGCCGAACAGTTGGCGCACTCGACCTGGCATCAGAACTTCTTCGATCAGGATCTCGGCCCGTCGGTCGGCCGTGTCGTCAACGATGTCTCCGTTGCCATAGTCTCCGGGCAGATGAGCCCTGCCGATGGAGCACAGCAGATCCAGGAAGCCTTCGAGCAGGATCAGCTCTGATCAAGACTGTCGCGGCGCGGAGAAGCATCCGCGCCGCCCTCAATCTGAATGAGGAGGATCGGCTTTAATGACCACCATCAGCGCGACGAGCGTCATCCGTCCGCGCCCGACTTTAAGATCGTCGGCGCGCAGCAAGGATCCCAGCCTGGCGCGGCGCCTGCCTGTCCTGCTTCTGTTTCTGCCGCCAGCACTGCTGCTGTTCACGATCTTCGTCATCCTGCCGATGGGCGAGGCGGCCTGGTACAGTCTCTACAAGTGGGATGGCTACGGTCTGCCGACACAGTTTGTCGGCATGCGGAATTTCGAGGTCCTGTTCAAGAACAGCGCCTTCATAACAGCATTGAAAAACAATGCCCTGATCATCGTTGTTTCCATTCTGGTTCAGATTCCGCTCGCGATCTGGCTGGCGATGATGCTGGCGCACCGGATCGCCGGTGTGGTCCTCTTCCGCTTGATCTTCTTTCTGCCCTATGTCCTCGCCGAGGTGGCGGCAGGCCTCATCTGGCGCTTCGTCTATGACGGTGACTATGGCTTGTTTGCCTCGGCTGCCCACCTCATTGGCGTCGAGACGCCCTATGTTCTGGCGGACAAGGACCTGGCAATCTATGCGGTGCTGGCTGTCGTCGTCTGGAAGTATTTCGGCTTCCACATGATGCTGTTCATCGCCGGGCTGCAGTCGCTCGACAAGAGCGTGCTGGAGGCTGCCGAAATCGATGGCGCGAGCGGCTGGCAGCGGTTCCGCTACATCACGCTGCCGCTTCTTGGTTCGACGGTCCGCCTGTCCATCTTCTTTGCCGTCGTCGGCTCGCTGCAGCTCTTCGATCTCATCATGCCGCTGACCGGTGGCGGGCCGTTCAATGCGACGCAGACCATGGTCACCTTCCTGTTCAATTTCGGCGTCACGCGCATGCAGGTCGGCCTCGGCAGCGCCGTCGGCGTCGTCCTTTTCGTCATCTGTGTGACGCTGGCCTTCGGCTACAAACGGATATTCATGCGCAATGACTGACATGGCCTCATCTGCCCGGACCGCGACCGGCACGAAGATCTATCTCTATGTTTCGCTGACGCTCATCGCGGCGATCGTGCTGGTTCCCCTGATGACGACGGCACTTGGCGGCTTCAAGGACCTCGGCGACCTCAGAACGAACCCCTTCGGGCTACCTGCCGCATGGCATCCGGAGAACTATACCGACATTCTCTTCGGAGACCGCTACTGGCGACAGATGATGAATTCGCTGATCATCGCCACCTTGACTGTCTGCCTGACGGTTTCGGTTTCCGCCATGGCTGCCTTCACCTTCGCGCATGTAAAGTTCTTCGGTGCCGGCTTCCTGCTCAACTACTTCCTGATCGGCCTGATGTTTCCGGCCGCGACCGCCATCCTTCCCTTGTTCATCCGGATCCGGGACCTGGGCCTGTTGAATTCCTACTGGGGTGTTGTCCTGCCGCAGGTCGCCTTTGGCCTCGGCATGAGCATTCTCTTGTTCAGGAATTATTTTCGCAACCTCCCGGAAGAATTGTTCCAGGCTGCCATCGTCGACGGCTGCGGCTACATCCGGTTTTTCTGGCACATCTCGCTGCCGCTCTCGCGGCCGATCATTGCAACGGTCAGCATCATCTCCTTTGTCGGCAGCTGGAACAGCTACATCCTGCCGCTGATCATGCTGAATTCGGAGACGATGTATCCCTGGCCGCTCGGCATCATGGTTTATCGCGGCGAGTTCGGCACTGCCTGGCAGCTGGTGCTCGCTTTCATCACGCTGACAATCATGCCAACGATCATCGTCTTCTTCCTGGCGCAGAAGCACATCATCGCCGGCTTGACCGCGGGTGCGGTCAAGTCCTGAGGTGGCTTTGCCTCAGCCGAAGACGAGTCCGCCGTCGACGATGAGGTTCTGCCCGGTAACGGCGCGTGCCCAGGGGCTTGCGAAAAACAGGACCGCGTCGGCCATTTCCTCTGGCGTCGTCACTTGCCGGAGGGGCGTGCTTGCCGCAATCAGATCGAAGACCGCATCCGGTGTGGCGCTGCTCGCTTCAGTGGCGCGCAGCAAGCCGCCCGAGACCATGTTGACGGTAATGCCTGATGGGCCCAGCTCTGCGGCCGCCGTGCGGGTCAAGGACAGAAGCGCACCCTTGGCAGCCGTGTAGTCATGGTAGGGCACCACCGGGTTCTGGAAGAGATTGGTGCCGATCGTGATGATCCGCCCAAAACCGGCAGTGGCCATGTCCGGGCGGGCGGCCTGGATCAGGTTCAGCGCCCCCTTCACGGCCGTATCGAGCTGTGATGTCATTTCACCCCAGGTCAATTGGTCGAGCTTCGATCGGGCGTCTCCGTTGAAGCTGAAGTCGGTCAGGGCATTGTGCACGACTGTCGTCGGCGCACCGAGTGTATCCTTGACCTCGGCCACCATGCGCTTGACGGCCTCGCTGTCGCGGACATCCGCCTGGAAGGCTCGGGCACGATCACCCAACGACGCGGCAAGCGCCTCGGCCTCGATGCGGCTGTTGCGGTAGTTGATTGCGACCTTCGCGCCTTGGCGGGCAAAGGCAGCAGCGATGGCGGCGCCCAGGCCACGCCCGGCCCCGGTGATGATGACGGTCTGTTCGCTGATCGCCAAACTCATCTCGAATGTCCTTCTTTCAACTTCCAAAGCTCATGAAAATGCTGAACCGGCCCGTGCCCGGAACCGACAGAAAGCGTATCCGCCTGCGCGACGGCATGGGCGAGGTAGCTTTTCGCATCCGCCACTGCCTCGGGCAGCGTCGCCCCCTTCGCGAGCTCGGCGGCAAGCGCGCTCGATAGCGTGCAGCCGGTGCCATGCGTGTTCGAAGTCGGTACCCGGAGCGCCTCGAACCAGCTCACCCCCGTGGCTGTCGCCAGGACATCAGGGCTCTCCTGGCTTGGCAGATGACCGCCCTTGACCAGCACCGCCTCCGGGCCAAGAGCACGCAGGCTTTGCGCCTGCTCAGCCATGTCCGCGCGGGTATCGGCCGTCGGTCCATGCAGGAGTGCTGCCGCTTCCGGAAGATTGGGAGTAAGCAGCGTCGCAAGCGGCAGCAGCCGCCGGGTGAGGACGTCGACCGCAGACCGATCGAGGAGGCTAGCCCCGCCCTTGGCGACCATGACAGGATCAAGAACGACCGGAATGCCCTTGTGGGGTTCGATCGCATCGGCGACAGCGTTGGCGATTTCGGCATTGGCAATCATGCCGATCTTGATTGCATCAACACGGACATCGGCAAACACTGCCTTGATCTGGTCGGCGACGAAGGCAGCCGGAACCAGATGGACCCCGCAAACGCCCTGTGTGTTTTGCGCCGTCAGCGCGGTCAGCACCGCCATGCCGTAGACACCGCGGGCAGAGAAGGCCTTCAGGTCCGCCTGGATTCCGGCGCCGCCAGAAGGATCGGATCCGGCAATGGAGAGAACGTTTCGGATCATCGGTGAACCTTTCTGATGTTTTCCGCGATCTCGCGAGCCGCCGCCTCAGGGTCACGCGTGCCGCATATCGCAGAGACGACGGCAAGACCGTCAGCCCCAGCAGCAAAGACATCCCCGACATGAGCCGCCTTCAGCCCGCCGATTGCGACTGCGGGAACGGGGCAGACGCGCACGAGGCGAGCAAGGCCAGCGAAACCGGTCGGCTCCTTGTGATCCGCCTTCGTTGATGTCGCAAAGACCGGGCCGATACCCGCGTAGTCGACGATTGCCGCATCGACCCCCGCGGCCAGCGCCTCGGTCTCAACGGAGAGGCCAAGGATCATATCGTCTCCAATCCGCGCGCGGGCAGTTGGCGCATCCATGTCCTCTTGCCCGATGTGCAGACCGTCAGCACCAATTGCGACGGCAGCCTCCACGTCATCGTTGACGATGAGCAAGGCACCGGTGCCAGACAAAGCCACCTTGAGCGCCCGACCTGTTTCGATCATCAGGGCTGTATCGGCTTGCTTGTCGCGCAGCTGGACAACCGTCGCTCCGCCAGCAACAGCCGCCCGCGCGGTCTCCACCATGCCGAAGCCGGCACAAAGACCGGGATCGAGGACAAGATAAAGGGAAAGGTCGATGGTCCTCATGCGGAACGCACCCTCGCATGGCGATCGAGGAGCGGGGCGTCAAGCGCTGCAAGCGCATCGAGAAACGCCGGAGAAAACGAACCCGGGCCTTCTGCCCTGCTGGCTGCCATCTCGCCGGCAACAGCAAAGGTCGTAAGCGCTGCAACCGTTGCCTCGAACGGTGCGGCAGGGCGGATCGCCGTGAATGCTCCGACGAGGCAGGTCAGTGCGCAACCGAGCGCGGTCACCTTAGGCATCAAGGCCGACCCGCCTTCAATCCAGGCAGCTCGTTCACCGTCGGTGACGAAATCGACGACGCCGGTTACCGCGACCGTTGCACCGTGTGTCCTGGCAAGCAGCCGGGCGGATTCCTCGGCCTGTTCGACCCCGTCACGACTGTCCACCCCCTGGCCCCGGCTTTCGCCACCGGCAAGGGCGATGATCTCGGAGGCGTTGCCGCGAATGACCGTCGGACCGAGCTCCAGCAGCCGATCAACGGCTGCCCGGCGGAAGCCGGTGGCATAATGGGCGACCGGATCGAGGACCCATGGCTTGCCGGACTGGCTGGCGGCGAGGGCTGCCGCCTCCATGCCGCGCAACCAGGATGGCGACAGTGTGCCGATGTTGATTGTCAGTGCGCCTGCGATCGCCGCAAACTCGCCAGCCTCTTCTTCCGCATGCACCATGGCGGGAGACGCGCCGGCGGCCAGAAGCACATTGGCTGCGATGTTCATGGCAACGAAGTTGGTGATGCAGTGCACGAGCGGCGGTTGCGCGCGCAACTCGCTCAGCAGTATTCCCGGTAAGGTCTGATCTTGCATGGTGCGCCTTTCGATGGGGAGAAAGGCGCGGGGACTGACGCAGGAGGCGAAACGTCCCGAGCGACTCCCTCCGCCGGCATTATCCGGTTCAGGTTCAAAGGGTACTTCTCAGCCCATCTTCGAGGGCGCCCCTGTCTCTCATTGCCTTCTTCTCGCAGAGAAGAACGCGCCTGTCATCCAAAAAATGGATATATCGCCAGGTGAACCCGGCGATGCCGGGAAACGCCCTGGAGGAGGCGCGCGGCGTCGACCTCGACGTCATCGGGCTCCGGCTCCGGCACGGAAATGAGATCCGATCGATACGCCGGGCCATTGGATCCGCTCCCAGCTGCTGGTCATGCGAACTCCCGTGCGCAGGTCCAGGGTCGCGCCTGTGACAAGCTGGACAGATCATATGCCGGGGCCTAGTGTTCTGAAATGTTGGGATGTCGTCTTCTTCTCTTCGCTTTGGTCTTGCTGTTCGGATGGACAGCAGGCGCGCAGCAGATGCCCTGTCCCTTTGAATATCCAGACACGCCGGTCAACCGGTCTCGCGGGGTTGTCGGCTGCTCCCTGCAGTGCGATCAGAAGCTCACTTGTCCAGGCCAGCAGGCGATCGAGCCACAAAAGCTCCCTTCGGCGCAGGCTCCCGGCAATGCGGTCAATTCGAGTGGAACTTGTCCAGATGGGAAAAACTGGGATTCGAGAAGGAAAACTTGCGTCGCGTGCGCCGCGGGGGCGTCGTGGGATGCCAAGCGCTCGACCTGTTCCTGTGGGGCCGGCCGGTTCGTTGACCCGAAGACAAAGCGCTGCGTCAGTTGTCCCGAAAACTGGGGTTGGGAAAAAGGGAGGTGCCTGTGCACTCGCAGCTTGAAATCCACGTTGGCGGGAAAGTCCTGCTCGCCCAAGCAGCCGGTCTGCAGGACCGACAGCGTTTGGGATGCCGGAAACAAGCATTGTGTGGCAGTGAAGCTGCGGAAGCCGAAGGCGTAGTTCGAGATGGATAGACGGCTCCAGACCCCGAATTGAGCTTGTCGTAGATCGTTCGTCCTGCCCTAGGGCATGGGCGCGAATTGCACGTAACATCCGCGTCGTTTCTGTGAGAGTACGTCACCAAGGCCCGGCCACCGTAAGGTGCTTGCGTTTCAATGAGGGAACCGGAACGTGATTGCTGCCCGTACTGTTCGGACACTTGCACCTTTGCTCGTCGCGGCAGTTCTTGCCAGCTGCGGTCATCCAAGCGGCGTCATGGCCCCTGTTGCGCTATCAGCGGCAACGCAGAATACCTCAAAGGTCAGCATGCTGGTCGCAACCACGCGCGAACCTTCCGGCGACCCGGCGACACTCTTCACCGGCGAACGCAGCCCGAAGCCCTACCTGACGGCGGTTGACGTCTCCATTCCGGCGAAACGGGCCACAGGCACAGTCCAATGGCCGAAACATCTGCCGCCCAATCCCGCGACCGATTTTGCGGTGACCAGCGTCAAGGAGATCGACACCGTTCCAGAGGGGCGCGCCTGGTTCCACCAGAACATCCAAGGCGGGCATGCGCTGGTCTTTATCCACGGCTTCAACAACAAGTATGAGGATTCCGTCTTCCGTCTGGCCCAGATCGTCCACGATTCAGGGATGCAGGCGACCCCTATCCTGTTCACTTGGCCGTCACGCGCGCAGCTCACCGCCTATCAATACGACAAGGAAAGCACCAACTATTCACGCACGGCGCTCGAGCAGGCGCTGCGGACGCTAGCCGCCGACCCCGACGTCAAGGACATCACGATCCTCGCTCATTCGATGGGCACCTGGCTCACCATGGAATCCCTGCGGCAGATGGGTATCCGCGACGGACACGTGAACAGCAAGATCCACAACGTCATTCTCGCGTCCCCGGATATCGATATTCAGGTCTTTGCCAAGCAGTTCGCGGAGATGGGCACGCCGACGCCGAAATTCACGATCTTCGTGTCTCAGGACGACAAGGCGCTTGCTGTTTCAAGTTTCATCACGGGAAAGGTCTCGCGTTTGGGCGCGATCGATCCGACCGTTGAGCCCTATCGCTCGAAACTCGAAGCCGCCGGCATTACCGCCATCGATCTCACCAAGGTCAAAGGCGAAGGCCTGAACCACGGCAAGTTCGC
>NZ_JBFTIN010000028.1:0-78372 GCF_056394785.1 Rhizobium sp. 10N414
GGCTCCTCGGTCTTCAAGACCTTCAGACGCGGCGCGGTGGAGACGCCGAAGTCGGCCGGCGTCTTCTTGTCGAGCGGCTTCTTCTTCGCCTTCATGATGTTCGGCAGCGAGGCGTAGCGCGGCTCGTTCAAGCGCAGATCTGATGTGACGACGGCCGGAAGCTTGACTTCGATCGTCTGCAGGCCGCCATCGACCTCGCGGGTTACCTGGGCCTTGCCCCCAGGGCCAGCAACTTCGATCTCGATCTTCGAGGCGAAGGTCGCCTGCGCCGTGCCGAGCAGCGCCGCCAGCATCTGGCCGGTCTGGTTGCTGTCGTCATCGATCGCCTGCTTGCCTGTGATGATCAGGCCCGGCTGTTCGGCGTCGACGACGCCCTTGAGGATCTTGGCCACAGTGAGCGGCTCGACGGCATCGTCAGTCTCCACCAGGATGGCGCGGTCGGCACCCATGGCAAGTGCTGTGCGCAGCGTCTCTTCGGCCTTGGCCGGACCGATCGACACGACGATCACCTCCTCGGCCTTGCCGGCTTCCTTCAGCCGCAGCGCTTCCTCGACCGAGATCTCGTCGAACGGGTTCATCGACATCTTCACATTCGCGAGTTCGACGCCTGTGCCATCCGGCTTCACGCGGATCTTCACGTTGTAATCAACCACCCGCTTGACGGGGACGAGAATTTTCATGGCTGCACCTGTCCGTTAGAGTTCGGGGTCGAACCAGCGTCTCGTTCGGGCAGGAGCACCCAGAACGCAAACAGCGGCTGATCCGTCGATCGCATGGCATGCCTTATCCCTGGCGGGTTGTAGAAGGATCCGCCGATACCGGGTGAGAACCAGCCAGAGTCCCCATGCCGGAACTCTCCCTCGGACATCACCAGATAGATTTCTTCGGGGGCATGGTCATGATCGGGATATCGCACATTCGGCGCCATCAATGTGGCACCAAACCAGACGTCGTTGCGCTCCTCCAAGCCTCCCGGCCCGACGATCATCGCGTTCGCATGCCCGTCCTGAAAGTTTTCACTTGCGGTGCCGGACATGTCCTGACGATGCCGCCAGATAAGGAGGGGTTCAACTGCCTGGAAGCGCGCGAGGAGTTCCCCAAGCACCGGCGAATCGACGTCGACCGAAATCTTCGACAAGAACTGGCACACCGGTAGCTGTCGCCCGTTTTCCGACAGCTGTCCGCCTGACGTCTGAAGCACCGAAAATGCCTGACCGAGCGAACGGCGGGCTTCCGGATCCCTGGCATATTCATCGAATGCCACATTGGCGGCGTCGATTAGAAGCTGTAGCTGTTCGGCCCGTTCTGCCACTGACAAACCTCCGTCTGCTAGGACGCGTCTTTCGTGGTCTAGAGATCCTTCGCGATGCGCAGGCCATCGTAGATGGCCGCATGGGTATTGCGCGCTGCGACCGCATCGCCGATGCGGAAGAGCTGGAACGTTCCCTCCACATTGCGGACGACGGACTGCCGCTCGCCTGACAGGAGTTGGTCGTACGAGGTCTCGCCGAGATTGCTCGACAGAGGCTTGAGGTCGAAATAGAGGTCGTCGAGCGGGATCGTGCCATGGTTGACGACAATCTGGTCGACGACGCGCTGTTTCGATACGCCGCCGTAATCACTTCCGACGCTGGCAACGATCTGGTTTCCGTTCCTTTCGGCGGCCTCGAGGCGGAATGTAACTGTGAATGTCACATCCAGCTTCTGAAGAGATCGCATGTAAGGAACAAGGTTCATGGCCATGACCTCGGGCGCGAAGGAACGATCGGGCGTCATGATCTCGACCTTTGCTCCGGCCTTGGCCAGAAATTCGGCGGCCTGCAGGCCCGCGTGGTCTCCGGCATCGTCGAAGACGAGAACGTTCGAACCCGGCTTCACGTCTCCTGAGATGATATCCCAGGAGGACACGACAAGATCGTTGCCCTTGGTCAGAACCTCCGTGTGAGGAAGGCCGCCTGTCGCGATGATGACGACGTCGGGCTTCTCCGCGGTGATCGTGTCTTCTTCGGCCCATGTATTGAAACGGAAGACGACGCCGTATTTTTCGCACTGGGCCATCCGCCAGTCGATGATGCTGATCATCTCTCGGCGACGTTCGCTCTGGGCGGTCAGCCGGATCTGTCCGCCCGGATTGCTTGCCGCCTCGAAGACGATCACCTCGTGACCGCGCTCGGCGGCGACGCGAGCGGCTTCGAGGCCGGCCGGGCCAGCCCCGACCACGACAATTTTCCTGCGGACTTCGGCCTTTGGGACGATGTGGGGCATCGTCTCCTCTCGCCCGGTGGCGGCGTTGTGGATACAGAACGCCATGCCGCCCTGATAAATGCGGTCAAGACAGTAATTGGCGCCGACGCACGGCCGAATGTCCTCTTCCCGTTTCTCAATGATCTTGCGCACGATATGAGGATCGGTCATGTGCGCACGCGTCATGCCGACCATGTCGACCTTCCCGGCCGCAATTGCGTGACGAGCCGTGGCGACGTCGGGGATCTTGGCGGCATGGAAGGTTGGGAAGTTGGTCGCCGCCCTGATTTCCCCGGCAAAGTCGAGGTGCGGCGAGTTGGCCATACCCTGGATCGGAATGACATCCGTCAGCCCCGGATCCGTGTCGATATGGCCACGGATGACGTTCAAATAGTCGATGAGGCCGCTGTCGCGTAGCCTGCGGGAGATTTCAATGCCCTCTTCCTTGCCGGTGCCGCCAGGAAGGCGTTCGTCAGCGGTGTAGCGAACACCGAGGATGAAGTCGTTGCCGACTCTCTCGCGCATCGCCTTGAAGACATCGAAACAGAAGCGCATGCGGTTTTCGAGCGATCCGCCGTAAGGGCCCTCGAGTTCGTTGGTCAATGGCGAAGCGAACTGGTCGATCAGATGGCCGTAGGCCTCGAGTTCAACGCCGTCCATCCCGCCGGCTTTCATGCGTTCGGCGGCGTCGGCAAAGTCCTTGATGATGCGCTCGATATCCCAATCTTCCAGCTTCTTCGGAAATGCTCGATGGGCAGCTTCGCGGTGGTGAGACGGAGCAACGACGGGAAGCCAGTCGCCCTTGTCCCAGCGCGTTCGCCTGCCGAGGTGCGTGAGCTGGATCATGATCGCAGCGCCCTCTTCGTGGACGGCGTCCGTCATCTCCCTGACCCAGGGTACGATCTCGTCCTTGTACGCCAAGAGATTGTTGAAGACCGGTGGACTGTCCTTGGACACGGCTGCGGATCCGGCAGTCATTGTCATGGCAACGCCGCCTTTGGCCCGCTCGACCGTATAGGCCCGGTAGCGCTCCTTGGGCATGCCATCCTCGGGATAGGCCGGCTCATGGGATGTCACGATGATGCGGTTGCGTAGCGTCAGATGCTTGAGTTGATACGGCTGCAGCAGGGGATCGTTCGACATCTGTCATGCTCCGAATTAGGAAGTGGTCCGAACGCTAGGCGGAATGTACACATGTGTCAACGACGAAAACACGACAGTCAAATTTTGTGGACAGTCGTGTACATTTTGATTGTGCGGAGCTTAACGATTTGCTAGGAATTGAACATGGACCAGAATTTGAGCGACAGTGGCTGGCGTGGATCGCAGGAGGGATGGCTCGAGGCAGCCTATGACTCCCTGCTGGAGTCCGGGATAGACTCCGTGAAGATCCTGCCCCTGGCAAAGAAGCTCAACCTGTCGCGCACCAGCTTCTATTGGTTCTTCAAGGATCGCGAAGAGCTTCTGGACGGGCTGGTCTCGCGCTGGCGGGAGAAGAATACAGGTTCGATCGTCAAGCAGTCGGAGGCCTATGCGGAGACCCTGGCGGAAGCGATGCTGAACGTCTTCGACTGCTGGCTGGACAGCCGGCTGTTCGACAGCAAGTTCGAGTTTGCCGTGCGAAGCTGGGCGCTACAGTCGGAGGAGATCCTTCAGGAGGTTCAAGAGGCCGATCGAACGCGGATGGACGCGCTTGCCAGCATGTTCAAACGCTTTGGCCATCCAGAAATCGGCGCGGATGTTCGCGCACGGACAACCTACCTCGTTCAGATCGGCTATATTTCAATGCAGTCGAACGAAAGTATCAGCGTCCGCATGAAGCGCATCCCCGAATATATCGCAATCTACACGGGTGAAATTCCGCAACAGCGCGAGCTTGACCGGTTCTTTGCTAGACATAGCTACAAGCCAGGCTAGGGATGAGATGAGCGGAAAAGCAAGGATCGGGATCATTGGTGGCGCAGGTTGGCTTGGCGGTTCCATCGCAGAGGCGATCCTTCGCACAGGCCTCGCCGATCCTGACGATCTGACGCTCTCCTATCGCCGCTCTCGGCCAGACCGCTTCGCCGCCTCACACTGGACAACGGACAATCAGCTCCTTGCAGACCGTTCGGATGTGGTGATCTTGTCTGTGCGCCCGGAAGACTGGGGTTCGGTGCCTGTGATGCTGGAGCGCAAGCTCCTGATCTCGGTCATGGCTGGTATTCGCGTCTCGGCGCTCATCGAAAGACATGCGACCGAAAGAGTTGTCAGAGCCCTCCCCAACGCTGCCGCCGAAGTCTCATGTTCTTACACACCCTGGATGGCATCGGCCGGTGTCGATACGGATGATCGCAGTCTGGTGCGAAAGATCTTTGGCGCCTGTGGTGTCGAAGACGAAGTGGGCATCGAAACGCAGATCGATTACCTGACGGGCATGTCTGGCACCGGCCCCGCCTTTCCCGCGCTCCTTGCCGCGGCAATGATGAAGCACGCGATCAGTCAAGGTTTGCCTGGGGAGATTGCCCGGCGAGCTGTCCTGACGATGCTGACGGGAACCGGACGCCTGCTGGAACGACAGCAGGACGACCCGGCCGAGATCGTCAATCGCTTTCTCGAATATCGCGGCGTGACCGCGGCGGGCATTGAAGAGATGCGCGCTTCGGGCTTCGACGATGCTGTTTCCAATGGCTTGTCCGCAGCCTTCAAGAAATCGGTGAGTATGGGAGACGCTTCCTAACGACCGTTGCAGCGGGTTTTCGCGGCGTCCCGCTCAGGAATACATGCCGCTAAAAAAAGGGAACGATAATGACCAAGTTATTGGCTTCTACGTGCATGGTATTTGGGCTGCTGGGAGTGGCCTCTTACGCAAATGCAGCAGAGTGTGGCAGCGTCACAATCGCGAGCATGAACTGGCAGAGTGCCGAAGTCCTGTCGAACCTGGATAAGATCATCCTGAACGAGGGATATGGCTGCCAGGCGGAAATCACTGTGGGTGATACCGTTCCAACGATCACGTCGATGGCGGAGAAGGGCGAACCCGACATCGCTCCCGAAGCCTGGATAGACCTTCTTCCTGAGGTCGTGAAGAAGGGCACAGATGAGGGACGTATCATCAAGGTCGGTTCGCCACTTCCCGATGGAGGCATCCAGGGTTGGTGGATCCCCAAATATCTGGCGGACGCCCATCCTGACGTAAAAACGATTCCTGACATGCTCAAGCACCCGGAATTGTTCCCGGACGCGGAAGACGCCTCGAAGGGAGCAATTTACAACGGACCGCAGGGCTGGGGCGGCACGGTGGTCACGTCACAGCTCTTCAAGGCGTTCGATGCTGAAAAGGCGGGCTTCAAGCTCGTGGACACTGGTTCCGGCGCGGGCCTCGATGGCTCGATCGCAAAGGCATACGAGCGCAAGCAGGGCTGGGTCGGCTACTACTGGGCCCCGACGGCTTTGCTTGGCAAGTATGAAATGGTGAAGCTCGAAGCCGGCGTCCCAGCCGACGCTGCCGAGTGGAAACGCTGCAATACCGTTGCTGACTGTGCCGATCCGAAGCCGAACGCATGGCCGGTCGATACAATCGTCACGCTCGTTGCAAAGCCATTCTCCGAAAAGGCCGGGCCCGATGTGATGGCCTACCTGGAGAAACGCTCGTGGAGCAATGACACCGTCAACAAGCTGATGGCATGGATGACGGACAATCAGGCGAGCGGCGAGGACGGCGCCAAGCACTTCCTGAAGGAAAACAAAGACATCTGGGCAAAGTGGGTGTCGGAAGACGCAGCAAAGAAAATCGAAGCCTCGCTTTGATTGTTGAATGGGCGGCGCGTTTTGACACGCGCCGCCACTTCAGAAGCCGGAAAACAACCAGAAGACTTGTCACGGCTCTTTCAGAGAAAGGGGAACCGAATGGAATGGTTTTACAAATTTCCGCACATGAATGACGACAGTCTTCGCGACCTCAAGAAGATGATTGACGACGGATTTCGCGCCTTCACGAGGGCATACGGCGATTCAATCGAGAGCTTCTTTTCTCCTTTGCAACACTTCCTGATCGCCGTCGACCGCTTCATGACCCAAACGCCGTGGCCGATCATAACGCTGATGGTCCTCGTTGTTGCGTGGCTCGGAAGCCGCAGCTTGAAGATCGTGCTGGGCTGTCTCGTGACGTTGCTGCTCATCGGCTACTTCGACATGTGGGAAGACACGATGCGGACCGTGTCGATGATCTTCGTCTGCACGGTCTTGTCCATCGCGCTCGGCTTGCCCATCGGAATCGTGATGGCGCGATCCGACCGGTTCCAGCGCGTTGTCCATCCGATCCTCGACGTGATGCAGACCATGCCGAGTTTCGTCTATCTTATCCCCGTCGTCATGCTGCTCGGGATTGGCCGTGTTCCCGGTCTGATCGCCGTCGTGATCTATGCAATTCCGCCGATGATCCGGTTGACCGACCTCGGCATTCGACTGGTCGACAAGGACGTGCTTGAGGCAGCTGACGCCTTCGGGGTTTCAAATTCCCAGAAGCTTTTCAAGGTGCAGATGCCGCTTGCCCTGCCAACCATCATGGCCGGGATCAACCAGACCATCATGATGGCGCTGGCAATGGTCGTGATAGCCTCGATGATCGGCGTCCAGGGCCTTGGACAACCGGTCCTGAAGGCGATCGCCAATCAGTACTTCACGCTGGGCATTTTCAACGGCCTTGCCATTGTCGGCATTGCTATCATTTTCGATCGGGTCAGCCAGGCATATGGCAAGCGGCTCCAGAAGCATCGGGAGATCGTTCATGGGTGATCACGATTTCGGCGGCATCAAGATCCGCCATCTCTTCAAGATCTTCGGTCCGAACGCGAGATCGCACATCGAGGCGGTCCAGAACGGACTGACAAAGGCCGAGTTGAACCGGAAGCACGGTCACGTACTTGGGCTTCGCGATATCAATATCGAAATGCCGTCGGGCTCCATCCAGGTCATCATGGGCCTGTCCGGCTCGGGGAAGTCGACGCTCATTCGTCACATCAACCGACTGATCGATCCGACCGCTGGCGAAGTGCTGGTCGACGGCGTGGACGTGGTCAAGATGGATGAGACCGAGCTTCGCACATTCCGCCGGCATCAGACGGCGATGGTGTTTCAGAAGTTCGCCCTCCTGCCGCATCGCAACGTTCTCGACAACACGCTATTCGGCTTAGAAGTACAGGGTGTGGAGCGTTCGAAGGCAGTCGATGTGGCGATGCGATGGCTGGAGCGCGTCGGATTGAAGGGCTTCGAGGAGAAATACCCGAACCAGCTTTCGGGCGGCATGCAGCAGCGCGTCGGCCTGGCGCGCGCCCTTTCGAATGACGCACCCGTTCTCTTGATGGATGAGGCCTATTCCGCGCTCGATCCGCTGATCCGCACGGATATGCAGTCGGTGCTGCTCGACATCCAGCGGGAGATCAAGAAGACCATCGTCTTCATCACGCATGATCTCGACGAGGCGCTGAGACTGGGAGACCAGATCGCCATCCTGCGCGATGGCGAAATCATCCAGCAAGGCAGCAGTCAGGACATCGTGTTGCGACCGGCAGACGAATACGTCGCCAACTTCGTCAAGGAGGTCAACCGCGGCCGCGTGGTTCAGGTCAGCGCCATCATGAGTCCGATGCGACCCGGAGCTGCCATCAGCGGCGTCACCGTCGATGCTACGACGACGGTCGAGGAGGCCGTTCGCCTGCTTGCGTCGGTTCCGGATGGCGATGTGACCGTCATCGGGCAAGGATCTCGTCCCGTCGGGATGGTCACCTTCCGCCAGCTTGCCACCGCGATGGTCAACTCGGATACGGTCCAAACGCGCGAGGATGCCATTGCACTCGCGCAGTAAGGCTCCCGCGAAGAGGTCCGGCCCTGATGTCCGCTGAACGCGTGCGCGGAATTCATCGCGAGTTCCGTGCCCACACGTCCCCAAGGGATAATCGTTCGGCCCGTCAGGTCCCCTCAAAGCAAGTTCAGTCCAGACAAAGACGCGTGGCGCCTCCCTCCGCCAGGTGTCAATGGATCCTGCCCAAGGCCACGGCGTCGATAAGACCGTCATAGCCACAACCTAGCAACGACCTACATCCGGGAGCGGCCATGCCCGAAAAGTTTCCCCGCCTCTTCAGTCCGCTTCAGATTCGTGGGCACTCGCTCCGCAATCGCATCGTGTTTGGCGCTCACACCGCGAACATGGCTGTCGACGGGTTGCCGACGGAGCGCCATGTCGCCTACTACGCCGAGCGTGCTATCGGCGGCGCCGGGATGATTGTCGTCGAACCGATGCCGGTCCATGCTGCCGCGGTTCTGACGCAAAGAAACTTCCGTCATTGCGACGATACCGTGATTCCACACTTTGCCAGGCTTGTTCGCGCCATCAAGGAGAATGGAGCCGTCGCGATCCAGCAGCTCTACCACGTCGGGGCGCATGGCGACTCCGACAACTCCTTCCATCCCCATTGGTCGCCTTCTGGTCTGCCGAGCTACCACGATAGTGACGGTTCGCATCCAATGACGGAAGACGAGATTTGGGAGACGATCGACGGGTTTGTTCAGGCGGCGCGCCGATGTCGCGAGGCCGGCTTCGACGGTGTCGAAGTATGGGCAGCCTATCTGGGGATGGTCGACCAATTCTGGACGCCTTGGAGCAATCGACGCGAAGACCAGTGGGGAGGCTCGCTCGAAAACCGCACGCGCATGTCTCGCGAGATTCTCTCCCGAATCAGAGAGACATGCGGACCAGATTTCATCATAGGCCTCGCAGTCAGCGACGAGCCGGATGTGAAGGCCGCGCTGCAGCGAGACGAGCTCGCGGAGATCGTGAAGCTTCACGACGAGCTCGGCCTGATGGACTATGTCACATGCGGGTCTGGCGGATACCTCGACTTCTACAAGCTCATGCCGACATTCATTTATCCTGAAAAGCTCGGCGCCGATCTTGCCGCCTGCCTCAAGAAGGTCGTGAGAAATTCCGCCGTCATTGCCGAAAGCCATATCCGAACACCTGAAAATGCGGAGACAGTTCTTGGCGAAGGCGCGTGCGACCTTGTGTCGATCGTTCGTGGACAGATCGCCGACCCTCACCTGGCGCGCAAGGCCGGTGAAGGCCGCCCCGAAGACATCCGCGGCTGCATATCCTGCAACCAGATGTGCTGGGGGCGCCGTTCCCGGGACTACTGGATAAGCTGTCTGATCAATCCTTCGGCGGGCCGAGAATTCGAATGGAAAGGCGATCGTTTCACCAAGACATCCAATCCAAAACGCGTATTTGTCATCGGTGGCGGCCCGGCGGGGCTCGAAGCGGCAAGGGTAGCGGCTGAACGCGGCCACAGGGTCGTCCTCTCGGAAGCCGGAACGCGTCTCGGTGGCAATTTTCTGCTCGCCGGCCTGCAGCCGAGGCGTGCCCAGATCCTTGATCTGCTTGCCTGGTATGAAGGCCAACTGGAAAAGCTTGGCGTTGACGTCAGACTGAATAGCTATGTGGAAGCAGATGACATCGACCCGTCGAAGGTGGACGTCGTGATCGTCGCGACCGGCTCCTATTCTCCGGAGACCGGGTTCCAGAAGGCCTTGCCGACGATTGCGGCGATGCCGGGGCTAGACAAGGGCGGCGTGTTCACCGTCGAGGCAGTCATGGCAAGGCAGGCAAGGCCAGGCAAGCACGTCCTTCTCCTGGACGAGGGCGGCGGCTGGCGCGGTTGCGGGACGGCCTGGAAGCTGGCGGAGGACGGCCATCAGGTCACGATCGTCACACCCGACCCGTTCGTCGGAAAGGAGCTTCAAAGAACGGCTGCCGATGTTCCGATGCGGCAGGCTTTGAAAAAGCTTGGCGTGCAGTGGATCACGGAGGTCAGCATCGCTGAATGGTACGGAAACGGTGCAACGCTTCTGGATCACAACACTGGTGAGCGCAACTTTGTAGAGGCGGACAGCCTGGTCACCGCAACGACAAATCATCCGATGGACTGGCTGATGCCAGGTCTGCTCGAACTGGGTGTTCCCGCGCGACAGATCGGCGATTGCGCGGCACCGCGGCAAGCTCCTTACGCCTTCTACGAAGGCAGAAAAGCGGGATTGGAGATCTGACATGTCCGAGGAGATCGTGCTCAAAAGGAAGGACGCCGAGGAACTTGCAATGAAGGCGTGCCTGGCCTGCGGCGCGGCTCGCGCGAGCGCACGCTCCCTCGTGGACGCCACGATTTCGGCGGCAAGCTACGGTCCCCCTACCCTCGGGTTTCCGCACTTCGTGGATTATCTCGATGGATTTCGCGAGGGACGAATAAATCGCGAGCCCAAGCCGCGATTGGACCGCGCCTTCCCCGCATTTCTCGTTTCCGATGCAGATCGCGGCATCGCTCAGCTAGGCTTCGATCTCGCTTTTAACGATCTGCTCGACGCGGTTCGCAGTTTTGGAGTTGCTGTCTTCACGCAAACCAACAGCTACACCACCGGCGAACTCGGATACTACGTCCGCAGACTTTCCAATGAGGGTGTGATTGGACTGGCGGCGACCAACGCAAATGCCATGATGGTCGCGCAAGCCGGCGGACCTGTCGTCTACAGCACAAATCCGATGGCATTCGGATTTCCGCTCGGCGAGCACATGCCGCCCATGATCATCGATCAGGCGTCGAGCGCCACCGCCTTCGTCAACATCGTCAGAGCGGCCGAAGAGAAAGACCCAATCCCGAAGGGTTGGGCAGTCGACGCAAGCGGCAACGCGACTGAGGATGCGGAAGAGGCGCTGACGGGAGCTCTGTTGCCCTTCGGCGGCCGTAAAGGAGCCAATGTAGCGCTGCTGGTGGAGATGCTGTCGGCTGGCCTTTCCGGTGGCCCCTGGTCTCTGGACACGCCGGATTTCAGGTCGGGGACCACGTCGCCCGCGGTGGGGCTCAGCGTGATTGCAATCATGCCCGGTCCGGGAGCTGGCGGACGGATCGAGCGGGCACTTCGCCAAGTCGAACGCCTGCAAGAAAGAAGCGTGTTCGTGCCGGGCGTTACGGGAGTTAATTCTACTCACACATCAGGAGAATTCTCCATCCCCCGAAGCGTATATGAAAAGATCGCCACCATCGCCAAGACAGCTTTAGACGGGGAGCCCTCCAACCGCAAACATTGCGACGGCTATCCAAAATAGCAGACACACTTCTGTCGCAACCAAGAAGCCCATTGCACGATCGCTCATCATCCCCTCCTCGACCGCGCTGCGTTGAAGCGCTCACTCGGCTAAGATATGCCTTTGTCGCCAGGCGATATCGCGCTTACGCAGCAACTCGATAGACCGCTTTCGAAGAGTGGAAATGTTGATGTCTACGAGCACTCATTCCCGGCCACCCTTCGAACTCCTCACACACTTCCAGGGGACCGGACCTTTTTTTGGCACGGTTGAATGCCCCTGCTGTATGCCGAGCTTCGATCGATCTCACTCCCTCAACCGAAGCCTGCTAGAAAGGTAGAATCCAGCATGGCGCCGCACCACCAACCAGCGCGCGAATTTCGACAATGCCACACTGTTTTCTTTAAGGCGTTGCTAAATTACAGCAAGATGCGATTGCCGTTCCGGCGATGTGAAATGTTTCTTCCTTCGAGCCATGTCTTGACCGCTGCGTGCCGGCCAACTGATTGCGCATTCTAGGCGGATCCGACACCAGACGATCGGCATTGTCTTCGACCTAGTCATGCGGATATATATGACGAAAGGAAAAATATCGGAGATAGGCGTGCGGAGAGAGACTGCGGACGAAACTGTCGCTGAAAGCAGCTACAGGCAGATACGGGCGGACATAATCTTCGGCCGCCTTGCGCCCGGCCTGAAGCTCAAGCTTGATAATTTGAAGAGTGCCTACGAGACGAGCGTCAGCACTCTGCGGGAAATTCTCAACCGCCTGACGTCCGAGGGGCTCGTCGTGGCTGAAGGACAGCGGGGTTTTGAGGTTGCCCGCGTGTCGGTTGCTGACCTGAAAGAGGTTGCGGCTCTCCGTTTGCTTCTCGAAGAGCATGCGCTTGAGCAGTCGTTCGAACAGGGCGATGTAGAGTGGGAAGCGAGGCTGGTGTCTGCCCACTACAAGCTGGCACGCATGGAAGAGGTCATGGCCTCGGGCGATTCCAGCAGGGCGGAAGACTGGAAGCGCTATGACTGGGAGTTTCACCAAGCGCTGATTTCCGCCTGTGGATCGCGTCTGCTCATGGAGACCCATTCGGCCGTCTTCGACAAGTACTTGCGTTACCAGATGGTTGCGCTGTCTTACCGTGGACGTGTTGCCGAGCAGGAACATAGGCAGCTCCTGGAAGCCGCCCTGCAACGCGACAGCAAGACGGCAAAGAAAATCCTGCAGCGTCACATACAAGGCGGCGTCGAGCATGCGCTCGAGAAGGGATCGCTATCGGCCCTTCCGTCACAAACGTGATAGATGCCGACCCTGGCGCTTGATCAAAGCAGAGGATCTCATGCTCAAAATTGCTGCTGAAACAGCCGAGACCGTCAGCGACATCGTCTTTCGACAGATCCGTCAGGATATCATTTCGGGGACCTTGGCGCCTGGTGCAAAGATCAAGCTTGAGCAGGCCAAGGAGCGGTATTCCATCAGTGTCTCGTCACTGCGCGAGATATTGAGCCGCCTGACCACGGAGAACCTGGTGTTGGCCGAGGGCCAGCGCGGGTTCGAAGTCAGTCCCGCGACCCGCAAGGAACTCGAGGAGCTTGCCGATCTTCGCACCGTGCTGGAGACGCATGCGATCGGATTGTCCTTTTCGGCTGGAAATCTCGAGTGGGAGGGACGCATCGTTGCCGCCCACCATAAGCTGGCGGCTGCGGAAAAGAAGCTGCTTGCGGGCGATGCCTCGCGTACCATCGACTGGGTTCGCTATGACTGGGAGTTTCACCAGGCGATCGTATCGGCCTGCAATTCGGCCACGCTCATGGCGGCGCTATCTTCGGTGTTCGACAGGTTTCTGCGCTATCATATGCTTGCCCAGAGCTTTCGCGGCCGGGCGGTTGTCGAAGACCACAAGCTCCTCTTCGAACTCGCCTTGAAGCGTGACGTCGAAGGCGCCCGTTCTGTCATCCGCCGACATATAGAGAGCGGCGTGGCACACGTTCTGAGGAGCGGGCGCATTGCCTGACGAGGCGCCGCTCAGACGGCGTCCTTCGGAATGCCCTCGGGCCGCATCTGCTTCTTGAGTGCTGCGATGCGGAAAATGGCATTTGGTGCCCCATAGCCCCGATAGCCGCGTCGTTCGACGATTTCGAAGAAGAAGCCCTCACCATAGGTGCCGCTGTAGAGCTGAAAATAGTCTCCGTGCTCGTCACGGTCATAGAGGATGTTTTCTGCTTTCAGGCGCTCGGTCAGATCGGGGTCAAGTCCGAAGCGGGCTTCAATATCATCATAATAGTTGGGTGAGATATGGAGTGGCTTGAAGCCCTGGCTACGGAGTGATCTGGCGGTGACGAAAATGTCATCGGTGGAAAACGCCAGATGCTGAATGCCCGAACCGAATTTCTCGGCGATGAAGTGCCCCGCCAGCGTACGGCGGTTTTCGGCACCATTCATGGTAATCCGCAGCGTACCGGGCTCATTCTCGACGACCTGGCTACGCACGATGCCGCTCGGGTCGATGATATCGACCATCGGCGTTTTTCTGGTTTCGAAGATCGATGTGTAGAAGAGCAGCCAGGTCAGCATTTCGTCATAGGCAACCGTCTGGGCGACGTGGTCGAACTGCAGCAGTCCGGCGCCAACGATGCCGCTTTCATCCGAAACCGCCTCGAAGTCGATCTCCGGGAACCGGCCAAGCGGGCTCGTGTCGTCGATGAGGTAGATCAGGCCGCCGCCGACACCCCGGACAGTGGGAAATTCGAGCTCCCCATCGACAACAGGCTGTCGGAATGGTTCTGCGTCCAGAGCAAGGGCACGCTGATAGGCCTTTGCGGCATCCTCGACATTGAGTGCGATCGCATAAGCAAATGTGCCGTGGACCGCATAGGCTGCGCTGGCAAAGCCAAGCGGATCTGTGTTGACCAGAATGCGAATGCTGCCCTGTTCGAACAGCGTGACCTTCTTGGACCGATGGATTGCCGCCTTGCGGAAACCGAGGGTCCGCAAGAGGGAGACCAGTTCGACGGACTCGTCTGTGTCCGTGGCGAATTCGACGAAGCCGACGCCCTTGACCACTGCCCGCTCCGGCATGGCGGCGCCGATCGGGGTATGGACATTGCGACGAACCTGATCTGCCAGATAGATCAGGGAGCGATGGCCATCGGCAGCGATGGCCCGCGTCGAGCCGCCGCGGAATTGATCGTTGAAGATCTCGAGCGAGAAATAGCCGTCATACCCGGTCGAGGCGACCGCCTCGGTGAACGCTGTCACCGGCAGATCGCCCTCGCCTGGCATGTTGCGAAAATGGCGGCTCCAATAGAGCAGATCCATGTCGATCAGCGGCGCATCGGCCAGCTGGACGATGAAGATCTTCTCCTTTGGAATGGAACGGATCGAGTTGATGTCGATCTTGCGCGAGAGCGAATGGAAGCTGTCGAGGATGAGCCCGACATTCGGATGATCGGCGCGTCGCACGATTTCCCAGGCATCACGGTGGTCATTGACATAGCGCCCCCAGGCAAGCGCTTCATAGCCCACCTTGAGGCCGCGCCTGGCCGCTCGTTCACCCAGTTCGTGAAAGTCGGCGGCCGCGCGATCAATGCCGCCAAGGGCCGCCTGCGAGACATTCGAGCAGACAAGAACCATGTCGGTTCCGAGCTCCTGCATGACGTCGAACTTACGCTCCGCCCGATCGAAGGTGCGGCTTCGAAGTGTGTCGGGCATGCCTTCGAAATCGCGAAAGGGCTGGAAGAGCGTGATCTTGAGGCCCAGATCCCCCGCCATCTTGCCGACATCGGCGGGGCTTCCATCAAAGGCAAGGAAGTCGTTTTCGAAAATTTCCACGCCGTCGAACCCTGCTCGTGCAATGGCCTCAAGCTTGTCGGGCAGTTCACCGCTGAGCGTCACCGTCGCAATCGAGGTCTTCATAACCCAATACCTTTCCGTTGGTGCCACGAGAGCGCTGCGAGCAGCCGATTGCGCCTCACGCGCCGCCCCGATCATGGCATTATGTCAAATGTCGTGAGCATTTCAAATCAATTGGTCAAATCAAAAGTCTCATATGATTTTCAAAAACTCGGTTGATTTGCGCACGATCCTCTGGCAAAAAGCTGAACAGGCAGTCGGGAGAGGAAGACTGTTGGGTCCAAGCGACCGTTCAAAGGAGGAGGAATCAATGTTCAAGTCGATGCTGACGCGCCGAAACGCGATGCTGGGTGTCGCTGCTGTCGTGGCTGCGATCGGGCTCGCCACCCCCGCTGCCGCAGTCACCCCCGAAGAAATCAAGGCCAAAGGAAAGCTCGTCGTTGGCATTCAGGGCGACAACCCGCCATGGGGCTTCGTGACATCAGGCGGCAAGCAGGACGGCCTCGATGCCGATATTGCAACGCTTTACGCAAAGGAACTCGGCGTCTCTGTCGAGTTCGTGCCGTTGGAAGTCAACAACCGCATTCCCGCTCTGACAACCGGTCGTGTCGATGTTCTCTTCGCGACGATGGCCATGCTGCCGGAGCGTGCCAAAGCCGTTCAGTTCAGCAAGCCCTACGTTGCCAACGCCATCGTGCTGATTGCGCCGAAGTCCATGTCGGTCAAGACGAATGATGACATGGCCAATCTTTCGATTGGCGTTGCCAAGGGTGCGGCTCAAGATACCCAGGTCACCAAGAATGCACCCCAGAGCGCCACGATCCGCCGCTTCGACGGTGATGCGCCCAGCGTCCAGGCGCTTGTGTCCGGCCAGGTCCAGGCGCTTGGCGGCAACATCTTCTACATGGACCGTGTCGAAAAGGCTCGTCCGGGCGAGTTCGAAAACAAGCTTGAGTTCCAGAAGCTCTACAATGGCGCTTGCACGCGGCTTGGCGAGAAGGAAATCAACGCTTCGATCAATGCCTTCATCGACAAGATCAAGGCCAATGGCGAGCTCAAGAAGATCTACGACAAGTGGATGAAGGTGCCGGTTCCGGAATTCCCCGCGAGCCTCGAAGGCATTCCGTTCACCGCAAACTGAGCCACAGCGCGTAAGCAAAAGCAGACTGGCGGGCGTTTCGATGCCCGCCGACGGTGTCGCGACGCCGAACGCACGGCTTTGCGCGTTTCGAGGAGCGCAATCATGAACAAGACGATTTTTGTGCTCAACGGGCCAAACCTGAACCTGCTCGGACAGCGGGAGCCCGCCATCTACGGCACGACAACGCTTGCGGACATCAAGGAAAAATGCCTCGTCAAGGCGAACGACCTGGGATTCGACGTCGACTTTCGCCAGACAAATTTCGAGGGCGAACTGGTGGAGAGCGTGCATCAGGCCCGCAACGAGGCCTGCGGCATCATCATCAACCCGGCGGGCTACACGTTCACGTCGATTGCGCTACTCGACGCGCTGAAGACGTTCGATCACCCGAAGATCGAGCTCCACATTTCGAACGTGCATGCGCGCGAGAGCATCTACCATAATTCCCTTATCTCTCGCGTCGCGACGGCAATCATGATCGGCTTTGGAGCGGCTGGTTATGAATTGGCGATCCAGGCCATGGCTGGCATGGTCGGACGCGATTGAGGAGACGCGATGAACTACACGCTGGATTTCACGCCTGTCATTGACGGCCTGCCAAGCCTGCTGCTTGGCTGTCTCGGCACGTTGCTGCTTGCAATCTGTGGCATGCTGCTGGCAATCGTGATCGGCATAGGCGGTGTGGCCTTGCGGGATTCTCGCTACAAGCCGCTGCGCTGGCTGGTGATCAGCTTTGTCGAGCTCATCCGCAACACGCCGTTCCTGGTTCAGATCTTCTTCCTGTATTTCGCCCTTCCACTTGCAGGCATCAGGCTGGATCCGACGCCAACGGCGATCATTGCTCTTGGGATCAACGGCGGCGCCTACGCCATCGAGATTATCCGCGGCGGCGTCCAGTCGATCTCCAAGGGCCAGATGGAAGCCGGCCTCGCTCTTGGTCTGCACAAGACGCAGGTCTTCCGGCTGATCATCCTCAAGCCGGCGCTCAGGGCGATCTATCCCTCGCTGACCAGCCAGTTCGTATTGCTGACGTTGTCGACCAGCATTGCCTCGGCAATTTCTGCCTATGAGCTCACCTCGGTTTCGCAGCGCATCGAGTCCGAAAGCTTCCGCAGCTTCGAGGTCTATTTCACGGTGACGGTTTTCTACCTCGTCATTTCCTGGCTGATGATGCGCCTCTTTGCGTTCTTTTCGGCACGTTACTTCACCTATCCGGTCAAGTAGGAGCAATCGATGGGCAGCGAAGAATTCGTCTTCCTTCTGATCGGTCTGAAATGGACCGTCGTCTTGTCCGCGGTTGGCTTTGTCTGCGGATGCATTGCCGGGCTTGGTGTGGCGCTCGCCCGGACTTCGGAAATTCCGCTGCTGGAGCGAGTGACGGCCGGCTACATCGCGGTCTTCCAAGGCACTCCTCTCCTGATGCAGCTTTTCGTGGTTTATTACGGTCTTGCCCTCATCGGCTTCAAGCTCGATGCCTGGGTGGCAGTTGCCATCGGTCTGACCCTGCATGCCAGCGCCTATCTGGGCGAAATCTGGCGCGGCTCGATCGAAGCGGTTCCGCGCGGCCAGAGCGAGGCCGCAAGAGCACTCAGCCTCAAATATGTCTCGCGCATGAGGGACGTGATCCTGCCGCAGGCACTGCGCATCTCGCTGCCGGCAACGATCGGTTTCCTGGTGCAGTTGATCAAGGGAACCTCGCTC
Source organism: Rhizobium sp. 10N414 (assembly GCF_056394785.1). Lineage (NCBI taxonomy): Bacteria > Pseudomonadati > Pseudomonadota > Alphaproteobacteria > Hyphomicrobiales > Rhizobiaceae > Rhizobium > Rhizobium sp. 10N414. The sequence goes on from NZ_JBFTIN010000028.1 coordinate 18,040, forward strand.
GCCTCCATCGTCGGCTTCACGGAGCTTACCCGCGCCGGCAACATCATTTCCAACCAGATCTTCGAGCCGCTGACGGTCTTCGGGATCGTGGGCGCACTGTATTTCCTGATGTGCTGCCCGCTGACGATCTTCGGTGCCCGTCTTGAACGGAAGTTCGCCGCGGCATCGCGGTGATCTCCGGCGCCGACCACGAAAGAGACGGAACCATGAACAGTCCTTCGCCCGCATCGACCGCCGAGACCATGATCACCATGAGCCACGTGGAGAAATGGTATGGCGCCTTTCAAGCCCTGCACGACATCAACCTGTCCGTTCGCAAGGGCGAGAGAATCGTGCTCTGCGGCCCCTCCGGCAGTGGAAAATCGACGCTCATCCGCTGCATCAACCATCTGGAGACCTATCAGAAGGGCGAAATCCGCGTCGGCGGCATCCTGCTCGGAAACCAGGCAAAGGCGATCGATGCGATCCGCCGCGAAGTCGGCATGGTCTTCCAGCAGTTCAATCTCTTTCCGCATCTGACCGTGCTGCAAAACTGCATGCTGGCCCCGATGCGGGCGCTTGGCGTCGGAAAGGCGGAGGCCGAAGACCGCGCACGTTCTCTGCTTGCCCGGGTCAAGATCCTCGAACAGGCCGGCAAATATCCTGTGCAGCTTTCCGGCGGCCAACAGCAGCGTGTCGCGATTGCGCGGGCGCTCTGCATGCGGCCGAAGATCATGCTCTTCGATGAGCCAACCTCGGCACTCGATCCGGAGATGGTCAAGGAAGTCCTCGACACCATGATCAGCCTTGCTGACGAAGGCATGACGATGGTCTGCGTGACGCATGAAATGGGCTTCGCCCGGCAAGTTGCAAACCGCGTCATTTTCATGGCGAGCGGCGCGATCGTCGAGGAAGCGCCACCGGGGGAATTCTTCACCAACCCCCGCCATGAGCGCACACGCAAATTCCTCGGTGAAATCCTGCGCAACTAGGATCTGTGAGGGAATTTTCATGTCAGCACAATCGCAGACGCCTCCCCTGAAGATCGCGGTGATGGGTGCCGGTCTTATCGGAAGGCGCCATATCGAAGGCATTCTGGCCGAGCCGCGCACGACACTATCGGCCGTGATCGATCCCTCCGATGCCGGGCGCGACTTTGTGACAAGCAAGGGTGCTGCATGGTTTTCAACGTTTGCCGAAGCCATAGCACGCGACCGACCGGACGGCGTCATCGTTGCCACCCCGAACCAGCTTCATGTCACCAACGCCCTTAATGTCATCGCCGCAGGAATTCCGGTCCTTGTCGAAAAGCCGATTGCTGACAAGGCGCAAGCAGCGGTGGCTCTTGTCGCTGCAGGTTCAAAGGCAGGTGTCCCTATCCTCGTTGGTCACCATCGCCGCCACAACCCGATGATACGACAAGCAAAGCAAATCCTGGACAGTGGTCGGCTCGGCAAGATCCTGACCGTTCAGGGAACATTCTGGGTTGCCAAGCCGGACGGTTACTTCGATGTCTCCTGGCGCCGGGAGGAAGGTGCAGGGCCAGCCTTCATCAACCTGATCCATGACGTTGATCTCTTCCGTTATTTCTTCGGAGAGGTGGACGCTGTCCATGCGATGGAAACGAATTCGGTCCGCATGCACTCCGTCGAGGATAGCATTGCTATCCTGCTTCGTTTCGCGAGCGGTGTCCTTGGAACGTTAAATGCATCCGACGCCGTCCCGTCTCCCTGGAGCTTTGAGATGACGACGGCAGAGAATCCCGCCTTTCCGCAGCAGGATCAATCTTGCTACCAGATTGGTGGGACCGGGGGATCGCTCGCCATTCCCCAGCTTGCGCTTTGGACCAATGCGTCGAAACCGGATTGGCTGGAGCCGCTTGTCAAAGAGCGCGTGCCATTTGAACCTGCCGACCCGCTGGCGATACAGCTTCGTCACTTCTGCGACGTCATTCGCCGCGAGGCAGAACCGCTTGTTAGCGGAGCGGAAGGTCTCGCCACCTTGCGCGTCATCGAGGCGATCAAGTCATCCGCGCGCTCGGGCGAAACGATCCAGCTGGGTGAACGCAGCGTGAGGCCCCTGATATGATCACCGGAACCACAAAGCTTATCGCGCACCTCGGCTATCCGACAGAATCCTTCAAGGCACCCCTCATCTACAATCCCTATTTCGAAAAGAGCGGCATCGACGCTGTCGTCGTACCGATGGGCTGCAAGCCGGAAGACTATCCTTCGTTTCTCAAGCTTATCTTCAGGCTCTCGAACATCCATGGTGCCCTCATCACCATGCCGCACAAGATTACGACGATCGGATTGCTCGATGGGGTCTCGACTAACGCCAAGGTTGCCGGCTCCTGCAATGCCGTACGACTTCAGCCGGATGGCAAGCTAATCGGCGATATGTTCGATGGTGAAGGCTTTGTCCGCGGCTTGTTGCGCAAGGGACAACGGGTGGCGGGAGCCCAGGTGCTGATCGTGGGTGCTGGCGGCGTCGGCTCCGCGATCGCTGCCTCGTTGGCAGGAGCCGGCGCGCGACGGATTGCGCTTTACGATGACAACCCGGCTACGTCAGCGGGACTCGGCAACCGGCTGAAGACACACTACCCAATGACTGAGGTGAGCATGGGTTCAACCGATCCAGCCGGTTTCGACATCGTCGTCAACGCGACCCCCCTCGGGATGCGCAAGGACGATCCCCTGCCGCTTGACGTATCGCGCCTTTCACCCACCACTTTCGTCGGCGAAGTCGTCATGAAAGAGGAAATCACGCCGTTTCTCGCGGCAGCCCGCGAACGGGGGTGCGCCTTTCAGGTCGGGACGGACATGCTGTTCGAGCAAATACCGGCCTATCTGGAGTTCTTTGGCTTTCCCACGACGAGCGCAGAATACCTGCGGTCGATCGCACAACTTCCATAGGAAAGCTGTCGCAGGAACCAGTAGCAGGTGCAAACTGCTTGCAACTGGAGAGCCGAAACGGGCCCTGTTGCCGAAGGCGGCAAGAGATCAATCGGGACATTCGGCACCTGTGTTCGTCCACGCGGCGATCAGGGCGGCAAGTGCCTCCTGTGAGCCTGGAGGTGTGCTACGTCCCGCGCCCGGATGCCATGCCCACCCTACCAGATGGTCTTCACCCATGTGGCGAACGAGATCGGCATGAGACCGATTGCCGTTCCGGCTCGTGTCTTTCACCTGCCTGCATATTTCACCCACCGTTAGCCCTTGCCATGCCATACTGGCCGGTGCCAGCGACCAGTGCGCATTGCCCGGAATGGATTTCAGGCGGCTGCCAACAATCGGACGGTTCTCAGCACCGTGGCACGTGCTGCAGGCAAGCCCCGCCGGGCCCAACGGACTTTGGCTGGCGTTCATCAATGGCACATGCGGATGTTTGTCTTCACCTTGCGTCGGGCTACGCGTCGCCGGGTGGCAGTTGATGCAGCGCGGATGCGTCAGGACCCGGCTCGCCTCTTGAAAGATGGCCTTCGAGCGCGCGCTGGTGTCCGCGATGGCGTCAAAGTCGGAGACGGCCTTGAGGGCTCCGCCGTCCGATGTTTCGGCGTAGCCGTCCAGGGGGCCGACAAGGGCAGCAATAGCAGCCGTGCCGAGAATGGCGGCTAACGGCACAGCGACGATCCGCTTCTTCACCATCACACCCTCCGCAAGTCGTTCTGGTCGATGGGCAGCGATCGCAACCGCTTGCCGGTTGCCATGAAGATCGCATTGAAAAGCGATGGCGCGACACCTGGTGTGCCGACCTCCCCTATGCCACCTGGGGCCTCGGAACTCGGCACGATGTGGACCTCGATCTTCGGCGTCTCGTATATTCTGAGAACCGGAGAATCGTCGAAGTTGCTTTCCACGACAGCACCATTGCGGACCGTGATGCGACCATAGAGGGCTGCACTCAGCCCGTAGATGATGCCGCTCTGTATCTGGGCTTCCACCGTGTCAGGATTGATCACCTGGCCGCAATCGACGGCACAAACGATACGGTCGGTCTTGAGCGTGCCGTCCTCTCCGACGCTTACCTCCGAGATCGTGGCAGCAAAGCTACCAAAATCCTCCGAAATGGCGATACCTCTTCCCTTTCCCTGCGGAAGGGTGGTTGACCAACCGGCCTTCTCTGCCGCGAGATTGAGCGCTGCGAGGAGACGCGGCTTATGCTGAAGCAGCCGCCTGCGGTATTCGAGCGGATCCATGTTCGCGGCGTGGGCCAACTCGTCAATCCCGCCTTCAATGACGGGGATGTTGCGTGTTGCGCCGACGCCGCGCCAGTTGCCCGTCAGCATTCCATCAGGCGCCTCGTGTCGGGCGAATTCCGTATATTTGTTAGGGATTGCATAGGGCGACTCCGCGCCGCCCATACTATCGAGGTCAATACCGTCGCGGGTGAAGGCCGGCAGCCAGCGCGCCATGACGGACGGCCCAATCACCCGGTGCCGCCAGGAAACGGGCATGCCGTCGGCACCGAGTGTTGCCGTGAGCCTGCTGTAGTTGAGATAGCGGTAGCAGTCGTGGCGGATATCTTCCTCGCGGCTCCAGGTGACCTTGACCGGGCCCTGCACCTGCTTGGCGATCTTCGCCGCCAGAATGACGCCGTCGACATCAAGCCGGCGCCCGAAGCCGCCGCCCAGCAGATGATTGTGTACGATGACCCTGTCCAAGGGCAGCCCCGTCACATCGGCGACCGCCTGCCGCGCACGTCCTAGGACCTGGGTTCCGACCCACACGTCGCAACCGTCGGTTCGGACGTGGAGCGTGCAGTTCATTGGCTCCATCGCCGAATGTGTGAGGATCGGCAGGCGGTAGATGAACTCAACGGGAGGTCCGTGCTCGGCCTCCGCCTTGGCGACGTCGCCTTCATTTATGTGTGGCAGAGCATTGCCGCTGACGGCATCTTCCATGCGCTTCTCGAGATCGGCAAGCGAGAGATCCCCGCTGACGCCTGGATCCCATTCAAGGGAAAGTGCTGCCAGCCCCTTGCGTGCGGCACCCGTGTTGTCGGCCACGACCGCGACTGCATCCTCAATGCGCACGACCTGCTTGACGCCCTTTACCGCCATGGCCGGTCCGTCGTCGACCGAACGCAGCTTGCCGCCAAAATGGGGACAGATGGTGATTGCGGCGTAGGACACGCCTTCCGGACGGGCATCGATACCGAACTTCGCCGTACCGTTGACCTTCTGCGGACTGTCCAGACGCTTGATAGATTGGCCGATCAGCTTGAAGCTCGACGCAGGCTTCAACGGCATTTCCTGCGGAACAGGCTCCGACGCAGCAGCCTGAATCAGGCTGCCATAGGTAGTCCGGCGGTCACTCGCCGTATGGACGACGTGTCCCGCCTCGGCTTTGCAGCTATCCGGTTCCACGCCCCAACCACGGGCTGCAGCATTCACCAGCATGATGCGCGCAGCGGCTCCCGCCTTGCGCATCTGGTCGTAAACGGCGCGAATGGCAAGGGAACCGCCAGTGATCTGATCGCCCAGCAAGGGGTTCGAATACCGCGTGGGATCGGCAGGCGCATGCTCGAGAACCACCTGATCGAGAGGGACTTCCAGCTCTTCCGCCAACAGCATCGCAACCGAAGTGTAGATCCCTTGTCCCATCTCTACGGAGGGCATGACCAGGACAATCTTGCCTTCGGCAGGGATCCGAATGAAGGCGTTGGGCTCAAACGCCTCTGCTGCATGTGAGGGCGAAGGCCGTAGGCCAATGACAAGGCCCGCTCCCGTTAGCGATGCGCCGATCAGAAAGTGCCGGCGTGAGACGGAAAGGTTGATTTTGTCGTGAAGAGACATCGCATCACCCCGCCGCAGCCAGCTTGATCGCGGCTCGAATGCGCGGATACGTGCCACATCGACAGATATTTCCGGCCATGACCGCATCGATATCATCGTCTGTCGGCGACGGATTTGCCGCCAGCAGCGCTGTCGCGGACATGATCTGTCCAGACTGACAATAACCGCATTGAACGACATCGATGTCGAGCCAGGCTTTCTGGATCCGTGCGCCTTCGGCAGTCTCGCCAATCGCCTCGATGGTGGTGATCGACTTGGACACCGCATCTGCCACCGGCATCACGCACGACCTGACTGGCACGCCATCGACATGCACCGTGCAAGCACCGCACATGGCAATGCCACAGCCGAATTTCGTTCCGGTGAGACCTATGCTGTCGCGAAGGACCCATAGAAGTGGGATATCGCCATCAACATCGACGGCGTATTTCTTACCATTCACCTCGAGATCGTAAGACATACAACTACCGGCTGAAAGCCGTCCCCCAACGCACATGCAGCTCAGGCAAGCTAGCAGCAAAGCGGGGAAATCCGCCAGTTACATTCTTGTGAAGGTTAGGATACGGCGCAACCACAGGGAACATGGTCGGCAGCCTCGGCCATTGCAGAACTCGCGAGGGCGCAACGCCAGGTTCCGCGATGCATGCTTGTCATTTGTGGGCTGCGCCAAGCCTTGCAAGAACCTCGCCGGGTATCTGATAAAGCCTTATGACATCCCTATCATTGTGGAAGCCGCACATCTCGCGCTGGATGAACAAGGCCCAGACGGCGTCGGAAGCGTCATCGAGGAGGGTTTGCCTGTCGGTCCCGCAATTGGTCTCCGGCGACCAGGAGGCAAGCCTTGCCAACGCGGCCTCCGTCTTGCGGCCCTGGCGGCCCAATGCGTCCGCCCGCGCGGAAGCGAGTTCGTATTCCAAGGGGCTCAACCCGGTGCTCGACTGTCCTGAGATTGATCGTGGCGGCCTGAGACTCACGATTGCCTCCTTTTCCCGGATATTCAGTTCACCCTGCACCGTGCGATGCGGCGACCTTCCCCGACGCCTGGCAACAGGCTCAGTCGGTGTGACATGTTTCTCGCTTCCCTTCGCGCGTCAATGTGGCTTCCTTGCCCTTGATCCAGAATTCCATATCGCTATTGGCGTAACGGCCGCCATCGGCCGAAACGACCTGCGGCAGTATGATCAAGCGTCGTGCGCCCGCAAAGACAAGGATGACACTTCCCGGCGAAACGGTGGGTGAGGAAAAAGTTGCGCTGAGACGCGTACCGGTCGAGCACTCGTAGTGCGCTTCGATCGGGCYTGGACTGGCCGCGAAAGCCGGAAGCGCAACAAGCGCAAACATCACGGTCGTCCTCGCGGGCATCACACCTCCTTGGCCGGGCGGACACATTTTCATCTAGTCGAGCCAAATCTAACGCGGCGACGCTCGTGAAGGAAGAGGTGCGTCCCTAGCTGCGTGGGCGCGCCAGAAATAGCACCGGGCCCACATTTCGACGGTGTTCTCATAGAAATGTCGGACCGGACAGCGCCGCGGCGCCGTCCGCCCCCGCAGCGGACTTCCGGTAAAACCTGGAGCTGCGAGAAGGCATGGGCAGGTGGCAGTATCACCCTTGCCCGATGATATAGTCCCGTCCTCGTCAAAGGTTTCACCCGCTGCCGGCGGCGGCCAGCAGCGTCGCTGCGACGGATACACCGTACTCAGAACCGGCCGCGTATTTTGTCGTAAAGGTCGCGCATATCATCGAGCGCGCGGTCATAAGTGGACTGTCGCGCCGAGGCTTGCAATCGCCCGGCGATCGTTAAACCGAATATCGCAGCGACGGCGGCAACTGTCACCAGGCTGGATACGGGATATAACTTTACGGTCGCTTTTGTCTGTCGGACAGCTACACTAGCGCCGGTCTTGACGGCCGCAGAAGCGTCGGCCACTTGCCTGCGAAGGATCTCCACCTGCGACCGGAGAAGGCCGATCTCCTCATCGGCATTGAACTCGGGTTGCGGGCGAATTCCGATGGAAGCCGTGTTTACGTCAACGACGGCGCGCGGCACTGGCTCGCCGATCTTGGCGCCGTCAGCAACGAGAGGTCTCGTGGTGGTCTTTTTTTCCGCGGGCATTTTTCTTCTCCGTCCAGATGGTGCTCGAAGAGCGCATAGTGAAATCGGACAGATACGCCTCGCGGCCGCAGATTGTTCCAATCTAATCAGATCGGCTCGCAAAGTGGAACGAGCTTGTACTCGTGCAGAGCTTGCGGTTCGTCTTGAAGTTCAGAAAGGGCGGGTACTTGCCGTCACTAAACGAGCCGGGCTTTCTTACGGCATTAGAGACGTTTCCGGGACTATTGGTAACCAGTGTTCATGAGCCGCCAGGGCATTGATCTCGATCGCTCCACTGTGGCCGATCGGGTGCTGCCGAGACGTTCGGCAGGTTCTACGTGCCAATTCCGCCCGCACCGCAGAAGCGCAGACAGCAGTCCACGTCGTTGCCGCCTGATCGTCGCAGCTGGCGAGGCTTACTCAAGACACATGCAAAGTCACCTTCAGAAACTCGATCGTACGCGACCAGGCTAGCTTTGCTGCTCCGGCTGAATAGTGCGCGCTGTCGTTGTCGTCGTCAAAGCCGCGCTCCGTGTTCTCATAGCTGAATATCTCAGCTTTCAGCCCCCTCCGCCTTACAAGATCGACAAACGCCGGAATCTCGGGATCTACGAACTGGTCTTTGCCCGCCAGGTTGAGGAGGAGAGGCGTCTTGATCGTCCCAGCATTCGTGATCGACGGCGGGTGTCCGTAGAAGATGACCGCGCCGTCGAGATCGGTTCCTTTGGTGACAAGGTCATCTATCGCCGTCGCGCCGAGGCCAAAGCCGACCGCGCCAATCTTCCCGTTACTAACGCTGTTGGATTTCAGCCAGCTTAAGGCCAATCGGGTATCAGCGAGCATATCCGACCTCGTCTCCATGCCCACCGTTTCGAGGGCGGGACCACGCTCGCTCGGAGTCCCCCCAAAACGCGACGCATAGTCAGGTGCCAAAGCAACGAAACCATCGAGTGCCAGACGCCTGGTGACTTCCTCGAGGTGCGGCGTCAGACCCAACTTGTCATGAACCACCACTACACCAGGGTGAGGCGCGGTGTCGTCGGGGCGGGCAAGATAACAATCAAGTTGGCCCCAATCCGTATCAAGAGCCGGTCTTTCGGTGTGCAGTCGCCGGACGTCGCTTTGGATTTGGGCCGCTCTCGCAAACCCCTCGGCATCAAGGGAGGGCAGCGTTGCCATGGCTGCCATGCCGGCCACGTATCTCGCCGTCTCTAGAAGAAACGCCCGGCGCTTCATGTGCATCCATCTCCGCCCACGATATACTAGCGCAAACTTCCAAACGCGGTAACCACAGCGTGCGGCTTGCGATCGCTCGAAGTCGACCACGACGAGCGTCCGCCTATCCTATGAGTGGGCGCTGTGGTATTGTTTCGCGAAACTCCGAGGTGAAGCCATGCGCCGGTTGCTTGCATCGGTAGCGTTGTTTTTCGCAGCGACAGTAACGGCCGCGACCGATCCCTTGTTCGACGCCGTCTCGGAAGGAAACGCCATAGCCGTCGAGCGGTCACTGGCCGCAGGGGCTAATGTCGACAGCCGAACGAGAGACCAGGCAACACCCCTTATCAATGCCGCGCTCGGCGACCAGCTCGCTATCGTGGGCTTGCTGATCGGCAAGCACGCCGACGTCATGGCTCGGAACGCTGGCGGTTTCACCGCTCTTCATGCTGCTGCGTACGCGGGAAGCGTACCGATCAGCAAGCTGCTGCTCGACCACGGAGCGGTTCTCGACGATGCGTCCAACAAAGCGGGGGTTACTCCGCTGATGATTGCTGGCGAACAGAACCACGTCGCCCTTGCCGAGTTCCTGTTGGCCAAGGGGGCCGATGCAGCCCACGCCGAGTCCCACGGTTACACACCAATCGCCAGGGCCATATGGAAGGGCAACTTCGACATCGTCAGGCTGTTCAAACGACATGGCGTGGAATGTCCTCCGCTCAGCGTTCTACGGGAAAAAGAGTTTTATGAGAAATGCATGGAAATCCATGATTGAAGAGGAGGCGAAGATGCACTCTGGAAGCGGAAAACAATGCCTTCGTTTTTTAGCAGCCGTCGGCCTCGCCGCATGGGCTGTTGGAGGATCTCCGGCGATGGCGGACGACTCGGTGAACACGGGCTACTTCGGCGGCGTTGCCATCATGGGTTACGACACGGTCGCCTACTTCACCGAAGGCAAAGCGACAAAAGGCTCGGATAAATTCACCTACGACTGGCTGGGCACACCGTGGCATTTCGCCAATTCAAAGCACCGCGAGATGTTCATGAGCGAGCCGCTTAAATACGCACCTCAGTACGGCGGCTACTGCACGGGCGAGGTTAGCGACGGCTCCGTCACAGTCAACGTCGACCCTGAAGCCTTTAAGATCGTCGACGGCAAGCTTTACCTGATGTATGACAAGACGGACGCGGAGGGCTTTGCCGCCAATCCGGCGGATATCGTGGCAAAGGCAGATGCCGCATGGCCGAAGGTCGCCGCCGATCTCGAGCGGGATCAGTATCACTGATACCGAGCGACAGCTAATCAGCGGCCGAAAAGTAAAAGACCTTGGACGAGTTCACGTAGGCGTAGCTCGTTCCGTCGGCGGGATTGGCGTGTCTATAGACCGGACCGCAGTCGGGCTGGCCGAAGGCGTTTTCGCTTTGCTCGCAAAGGAAGTCGCCTTTGACGGAAACCGTCTCGGTCATCATCTGGGTTGGCGAGCGGAATGCGGCCTTGCCGTCCATCTGGACCTGCATGATCGCAGGGCCTTTAGATGGTTCGGTCTTACCGCGAAGGACCTTGCCCAGGACGGTAGAAGCGATTTCTCCACCCATCAGCCGCGATTGCTCGTCTCCATGGAAGCCGAACGGCCACTCAGGCAGGCCAGCATCGCGCAGCGCGTCCAGGGTAAACGAAAGATCCTCACTTCTCAAATTGGCATTTGCGAGCCGCCATCCGGCGAGGCACTCGCGGCCGCCCCGTAGCCGTGATAGTTCCTTAACAGTCGCACGGGCGTCCTCGATGCGGCCAGCGCGGACATATGCCATGACGAGGGGAGTGATGAAGTCGCCGTTGTTCTCGGAGCTATCACGGGCGCGTTGGAAGCTGTCGGTCGCCTTCTCGTAGTCATGCTGGAGAAAATACACCATTCCGGATGTGTATCTGTCGATGGCGGAGGGATTCGGATCGTACCTTAGAGCTGTCTCGACAGCAGCGGCGGCGTCGGCGTGCTTGCCCCAGACCAATTGAACATATGCGACCGCCATATGGGCCTCGGAATTTGCCGATCCAAGGGCGACGGCCTTCTGCGCCGAGGCGATCGCCTGCTCGTATCGTCGGTCCACAGCCTGCATGATGGCGAGGACAGCATACGGTGACGGAAGCTCGGGATCGAGCGCAAGAGCGCGGCTCGCCTTGTCGTAGGCCCTTTTGCGCGCCAGCGCGCTCTGAAGCACGTCGTCGTATGCCATGCGCCAAACGAAGGCGCTTGCGTGCGCATCGGCCGCGAACGCTTCCGCGAAGCTGCCGTCCAATTTTTCCGCCTTGTCAAAAAGCGCCAGGGCCTCGAGCATCCGAGAACGGCGTCCGGTACGGGCCGCCTGCTCGGCACGCAGATAGTAGTCATAGGCTTCGAGATTTGCGGTCGGAGGACGGGAGATGCGTTCGCTCTCGCTGCGGGTGAGCTTCAATCCGAGGGCATCGGCGATCTGCCGACCCATCTCGTCCTGCACCTGAAACACGTCCGCCGCGCCACCGTCAAACCGATGCGCCCACAGATGGTTTCCGCTGAAGGTATCGATCAGTTGCGCGTTGACGCGGATCAGGTCGCCGCTCCGCTGCACGCTGCCCTCGACGACGAAGCGGACGCCAAGGTCATGCCGTATCTGCTTCAGGTCGTGGGACTTGCCTTTGTAGGGAAACACGGAATTCTGGGAGATGACGTCAAGGTTCGAAAGCGTTGCGAGATCGGTAATCAGATCGTCCGTGATGCCATCGGCGAAGTAGTCCTGAGTCTGGTCGTCGCTCAAATTGGCAAAGGGCAGCACTGCCAGAGATGGCCGTTGTGCTGAGGCGGTCCATTGCCAGACGAAAGCCGCAGCGACAGCGATGAATAGCGTTGCGAGCGCTGCGAGTGCTGACAACATCACGACCCGCGTCGGCCGAGGGGCGAGGATGACCGTGCCGGTCTTGGCCGGGTCAAGCAGAACTCGATAGACGCGAACCGGGTCTGCTATGTTTCTCAACCGCTGCTCGCCTAGAGCCGCGAAGCCGACATCGACCTTATGCGCCACGTGGTCGAACGCAGTGCCTGATATGAGAATGCCACCAGGTTCTGCCTTTCCCTGTAGACGGGCGGCTATGTTGACGCCGTCGCCATAAATGTCGTCACCTTCTACGATGATGTCGCCAAGATTGACACCGATGCGAAACCGAATGCGTTTGTCCTCCGGAACGCCGTGGTCACGATCGGGCATTTCGCGCTGGATAACGGCTGCGCATTGGACTGCGTCCACGACGCTGGGGAATTCGACGAGTGCCCCATCGCCCATGAGCTTGATGATACGTCCATGGTGTTTTTCGATTGTGGAATCGATCAGCTCCCGGCGGCAGGCCTTCAGCCGTTCCAACGTGCCGGACTCGTCCAACCCCATGAGACGGCTATAGCCGACCACGTCAGCGGAAAGTATCGCGGTGAGACGCCTCTCCATCCTCTGCCCGCCTTTTGATACGGGGAGCGAAGGATATTACCACGACGAGGGCGAACAGGCACCGCAACGTCCGTTGTATGCTGTAGCGTCGGCTAGCGACCATCTTGGTTTGGCCGCCGTCGACGACGTCGAGGCCACGAATAGCAGCTCCGAAATCCGAGGCCGTGTTCGGCTTTTCAGACGCACGAGGACTCTAGCCAATGCGTTTGTCCAGACGCCCATCTCAATAGTCAGGCGAGCAGCGTTTACGAGTGCGTTTACCGTTGTGTACTCCCGTTACGGCTTGAACGAGACCAGGCTTCCGCAGGATCAAGAAGAGATGACATCATGATCATAGATATCTTCGCCTGGATCGTGCTCGTCGCGCTGACGGCCAGCACTGCTTTCGTTATCGTCTTTATGGCGATGCTTCCCAGCATCATCGCCAAGCGCCGGAACCATCCCTGGAAGGATGCGGTCACCGTCGGCGGCTGGGTTACGCTCTTTTTCGGCTTCGCGCTTTGGCCCCTCGTCCTGATCTGGGCCCATGTTGACGTTCCGCATGCCTCGAAGCCGGAGGCACTGCGATGATCGTCGTCCTTCTCAACGTCTATCTTGTTATTCTCTTTTGCCTGGTGAAATTCCGGATCGTACCGTTCAATCTGTTCTGGAAAGTCTCGCCGGTCCTGGTCCTTCTGTTCCTCCTCATCGGCCTGTTCGTCCCAATGGGCTGGGGCGCGCCGCAGGGCAAGGTGCTGGTGGTACGCAATTCGGTCGCAATCGTCCCCGATGTCGCCGGGGAGGTCACGGAGGTGCCGGTGGTAGCCAATACCCCGCTCAAGGCCGGCGACATTCTCTTCAAGATCGACCCATTGCCCTATCAAGCGAAGCTCGACGCCTTTCAGGCACAGCTGGACCTCAACAAGCAACGACTGGCAGAGACGACACGGCTGCAGACAAGCGGTGCCGGTAGAACCTATGACGTCGAGCAGCGCCAGGCCGAGGTCGAACAGCTGACGGCCCAAATAGCGGGCGCTCAATGGGATCTCGACAAGACGGTGGTGCGTGCGCCGGCTGACGGCTACGTCACCAATCTTGCGCTTCGCAAGGGAGCGCGTGTTACCAGCCTGCCGTTGTCTCCAGTCATGGCGTTCATTGACACCTCGGACACGATCATCGGGGTTGAGATTCCGCAGATCAACGCGCGCTATATCGAGCCTGGCCAGATTGTGGAGGCAACTTTCAAGTTCGCGCCAGGTAAGGTCTATACTGGCAAGGTCGAAAGCGTGATCCAGGCCGTCGCCAGCGGCCAGGCCCGAACGTCAGGCACGGCAATCGCACCCACGGCCATTCAGAGCCTGCCGTTTGTCGTTCGCATTCGTCTCGATGATCCGGCTCTTGCTGCCGCCCTGACGCAGCAATCTTTACCGATCATGTCAAGGCAGCGCATGTGATCCGCCGCGTCTTGCTTCGCCAGGTTGCGATCACCAATTACATCAATCCGCTGTAACCTGGCCTTTTGTGGGCTCGAACCGCTTCGTATTGCTTTTGGTCGCGCAACGCTCTATCAGCCGGGCGGCTCCACAATATGGAGAAATCCAGTCATGTTTTTACGATGCGGGCTCTTGGCCGACCAGTCCAATCCCCATTCGTTTGCGAGTATTTGAATGCTGCGTCGCTTCTTCTCCTATTACCGGCCCTATCGAGGCCTTTTCATTCTCGATTTCTCCTGTTCCATTGTTTCGGGGCTGCTCGAACTCGGCTTTCCCATGGCCGTGAAGTTGTTCGTCGACCGGCTTTTGCTCAGCCAGGAATGGCTGCTGATCCTGCTAGCGTCTGCGGCCCTTCTTGTTATCTATGTGATCAACACCGGTCTGATGGCGGTCGTCACCTATTGGGGCCATATGCTCGGCATCAATATCGAAACCGACATGCGTCGTGCGGCGTTCAATCATATACAGAAATTGTCGTTCAGCTTTTTCGACAACCAGAAGACCGGGCACATTGTCGGGCGGCTGACAAAGGATCTTGAGGAGATTGGCGAAGTCGCCCATCACGGGCCCGAGGATCTGTTCATCGCACTGATGACCTTTGCCGGCGCCTTGCTGCTGATGTTCTCGGTCAACTGGCAACTGGCGCTGATAACGGCTGTCGTCGTGCCGCTGACGGCCTGGGTGACGAGCCACTTCGGTAGCCGCATGACCCAAAATTTCCGGCGCCTCTTTGAGCGGGTTGGCGACTTCAATACGCGGATCGAGGAAAATGTCGGCGGTATCCGCGTGGTGCAGGCCTTCGCCAACGAGAACCACGAGCGCACACTTTTCGAAAAAGACAATCAGAGCTACCGGCGCGTCAAGCTCGACGCCTACAAGCTCATGGCAGCGAGCAGTTCGCTGAGCTACATGAGCATGCGGCTGACGCAGATGGTGGTGATGATCGCCGGCGCCTATTTCGTGCTTTCCGGTACGCTGACGGCCGGCGGCTTCATCGGCTTCCTGCTTCTGGTTGGCGTCTTTTTCCGTCCTGTCGAAAAGATCAACTCGGTCATTGAAACCTATCCAAAGGGAATCGCCGGTTTTCGCCGGTTCACCGAGCTTATCGATACCGAGCCGGATATCGCCGATGCGCCGGACGCCATTGCGGTTGATCACCTCAAGGGCGCCATCGCCTATGAGGATGTCTCTTTTGGATACAATCCGGAAGCGCCCGTGTTCGAGCATGTCGATCTGACGATCGATGCCGGAGAAACGATTGCCTTCGTCGGCCCTTCGGGGGCCGGAAAGACGACTATCTGTTCGCTGCTGCCGCGTTTCTACGAGGTCGGCGGTGGCCGCATCACGATTGACGGCGTCGACATCAGGGACATGACAAAGGTGTCGCTGCGCCAACAGATCGGCATCGTACAGCAGGACGTTTTCCTCTTCGGCGGCACGATTCGCGAGAACATCGCCTACGGCCGTCTGGGCGCCAGCGAAAGGGACATCCTCGAAGCCGCCAGGCGGGCGAGGCTGGAAGAGATGCTTGCGGGCCTTCCCGCCGGTCTCGATACGGTCATCGGCGAGCGCGGCGTCAAGCTTTCAGGCGGCCAGAAGCAGCGCGTCGCGATTGCCCGCATGTTCCTGAAGAACCCTCCGATCCTGATCCTCGACGAAGCGACGTCTGCTCTCGATACGGAGACGGAACGAGCAATACAGCGATCGCTGAGCGAATTGTCTGAGGGACGCACGACGCTGGTCATCGCTCATCGGCTTGCCACCATCCAGGGCGCGGATCGCATTGTCGTCGTCGACGCCAACGGAATTGTCGAGCAAGGCACCCATCAGGACCTCATCGCCAAACGCGGCGCATACAACCGTCTGCATGACGCGCAGATGAGGAGCCACTGAAAAACAAAAACGTGGCGATTGATGCGATGCAATAAACTTGATAATTACGCACATGTTTTACGCCTACAGGACATCGCCATGACATTTCAGCCGCGCATGCAGAACGCGATCGAGGGTTTCTCGGTCGTTGGCGGGCTCAGGCGTCGCAACTGGAACGGCATTACCGCCGATCTCTGGGATGTCGAGTGCAGCGCTTACGCGGGTGGTCACTACGTGGCGCGCGATCCGCGCCTCTTCATCCTTCTCGACCATCTCGGACGCGGCCGCCCCTTCGTCAAGCTTTCCTCGACCGCCGCCGGCGCTCCCCAAGACCGACGGGCGAGCCCGATTTCCTATATCCCGGCGGAGATGGAGCTCTGGGTAGACATCAGAGAGGTGCAATCGATGCGCCATCTCGATATCCATTTCGATGCCGACGTCCTCGGCCAGCGGCTGATGGAGGATATCGATCCGCAGAAGCTGAAGGATCCGCAGTTGCTCTTTTTCGACCAGCGGATCATGGCCCTCGCAGAGCTCATCGCTTCGGAGATTGCAAGCGCTGCTCCACTCCACGATCTCTATGGCGACGGCCTGGCGCTTTCACTGCTGATCGACGTCCTGAAGATGGCAAAGACGCCGCCGCGCAAACGCGGTGCCCTTGCTTCGTGGCAGTTGCGGCGCGCCACCGAGTTCATCGAGGACAACTGCGCCCGCAACATACGTCTCCACGAGCTGGCGGAACTGACGGGGCTATCGCAGTCGCATTTCAGCCATTCGTTCAAGGCCTCAACCGGCACGAGCCCGCATGATTGGCAAATGAACGCCAGGCTCGAGCGAGCCAAGCAGCTGCTCCGCAATGAGGCACAGGCGTTGACAGCCATCGCCGTAGAGACCGGCTTTTCCGATCAGGCGCATTTCACCCGTGTCTTTCGCAAACATGTCGGCACGACACCGGCTCGTTGGCAGAGATCGCAGTGCAAGTGATGCATTTTTGCAAAGATCTGCCCACGAATTTTGGAAACGCCCAAAATCATTCAATCGCCACCGATCGCGCCAAGCCTGGCCATTAAATTTGAGTTAATCGCTCATCTTATTAAGCCGACGCCTAACGGCCGCCGACGAATAGCATGAGTGGGGTCTTTGGAATGCATGAAGTAAAAGGTTTACAGCGCATGCGACGCGCTCTGGGCGCGAGCGTAGCGATGATTGGTCTTTGCGCCGCAGCGGCGGCGCAGGCAGAGAGCGCCGACACAGCGCTTGCGCCGATCGTCGTTCAGGGCCAGAGCGTCGGCAACGGCGCTATCGGGCCGGTAAAGGGCTACGTCGCCAAGGAAACGACGACGGGATCCAAGACCGACACGCCGCTCAACGAAGTCCCGCAGGCTGTGTCCGTCATCGGAAGGCAGGAAATGGACGACCGCGGCGTCGTCAACAAGGTCGACGAGGCCTTGCGCTATACGCCCGGTGTCACGGCTGCTCCTTTCGGTGTCGATGCCGACACCGACTGGATTTACATTCGCGGTTTCGACGCGACGCAGACTGGCGTCTATCTCGACGGACTGCAGCTCTTTACCTATGGCTTCGGTGGCTTCCAGATCGATCCCTTCATGCTGGAGCGGGTTGAGGTACTGAAGGGTCCGGCATCGGTGCTCTATGGCGGAGGCAACGCTGGCGGCATCGTGAATTATGTCCGCAAACGCCCCACGGACGAGCCGTTCTACTACACCGAGGCAGGCATCAACACCGACGGAAATGCCTTCACCGGCTTCGATATATCCGACAAGCTTGGCCAAAGTGACACGGTAACCTATCGCCTCACCGGCAAGATCGCGGGTGGCGACAACTATTCGGACTTCTCCCACGACCTGCGCGGATTCGTCATGCCGCAGGTGACCGTCTCGCCCGACGATGGCACGACGCTCACGGCCTGGGCCTATGCGGGAGCGCTTAATCAGGTTCACGTCGGCAACGGATTTTTCCCCTATGTCGGGACCGTGGTCGATGCTCCATTTGGCAAGATCGATCGCGCCTTCTTCCCTGGTGAACCGGACATCGATACCGGCAGATATGACCAGCAGATGGGGGGCTACGAGTTTGAACACGAGTTCGACAGCGGCATCAAGTTCTCATCGAATGCCCGCTATGGCCACCTGCAGAAATACGAGGTGGGTCCCTACGCCTACGGCTATGTCAATACAACGGACCCTCTCGATCCGGGCTATTTCCAGCTCAATCGTCTCGGCTTCGAAGGGCATTCCGAGGTCGACACGTTCGCAATCGACAACCATCTGGAAGGCGACTTTCAGACTGGCGCCCTCGATCACGAGGTCACGGTCGGCCTCGACTACAAGTACTATCAGCTCGACAACGTGCAGGCATCCACGCTCGCCACGTCTATTGACCCGGTCAACCCCGTCTACGGTGCCCCCCAGCCGATCAACCGGATTTACAGCAACCAGCTGATCACCCAGCAACAGCTCGGCATCTACGCCCAGGACCAGATCCGCTTCGACGACGGCTGGCTCATTACGCTCAACGGGCGCTACGATTTCGTCAATACCGACACCGACAACCGCCCGACGGCCTACAGTTCGACCTATAGCAGCTATAGCTACGACAACTCGGCGGCCAGCGGTCGCATCGGCATCGCCTACGAATTCGACAATGGTCTCACGCCTTACGCCAGCGTGGGCACCTTCTTCAATCCAACGGTCGCTCCGAGCGCCACCCCGAACAATGAACCGGAAGAAGGCGAGCAGTACGAAATTGGCCTGAAGTACGACCCGACCTTTATCGACGGCACATTCACGGCCTCGCTCTTCCAGTTGAACCGTCGCAACGTCGTCGTGACTGACCCGGCGACTTTCCTTGCCAATCAGATCGGCGAAGTCGAATCCCGCGGTATCGAGCTGGAGGCCAAGGTCAACCTCAACGACAATTGGAAGCTTCTCGGCTCGATCTCCTACACCGATCTCGAAGTGAAGGAGGACATTGTCGCAGCCTATGTTGGCAAGAAGCCATATCTAGTACCCGATACGACCGCCGCACTGTGGGTCGACTATACCGTAACGCAGGGCGCACTGGAGGGTGTCAGCGTCGGAGGCGGCGTGCGTTACCAGGGCGAAAGCTGGGCAGATCGGCTGAACACGTTGAAGGTTCCTGATGCAACCGTGTTTGACGCGGCGATCCGATACAAGAAGCAAGGCTGGGAAGGCTCCGTCAACGTTACCAACCTTTTCGACAAGGAATATGTGAAGGGCTGCGGCGGCGAATTCACTTGCGGCTACGGCGACGCGCGCACCGTATGGTTCAAGTTGAGCAAGACCTGGTAACCCGTTGTTTTGATGATCGCTTTCAGGGAGGCCCGGCTTGGGCCTCCCTTACTGACTGGAGATGAAATTGAGCGCAGCACGGCTCACACGCAGGACCTTTCTGGCCGGAGCAGCCACGCTTGTCGGAGGCGTAGCGCAAGGTCAGCCGTTCCAGCCGAGGGTTGCCACGCTCGACTGGGCGCTCCTGGAAACGCTGCTCGCGATCGGCGCCAATGTGGTCGCGGCAACGGAACTACGCCAGTTCCGACAGGTCGCCGTAACGCCTGAAGTGCCTGATACGGTCGCCGATCTCGGACTTCGCGGGACGCCGAACCTGGAGGTCCTGCGCTTCGCGCGCCCCGACGTGATCTTCAATTCCAACTTCTACGCCTGGGCCGATGCGCTGATGAGCCGTATCGCCACGGTCGAAAGCCACGCGATATACATGCCGGGAAAGAGCCCGTACAGGCTGGCCGAACGGGCAACGCTCGCGATCGGAGAGCGTCTGGCGCTTCCGGCGGCCGGAAAGCTGGTGGAAGGTCTCGCGGCAAAACTCCATCGCTACAAGTCTCAATTCGCCGCCAACGGCGATGGACGTTCCGTCCTGCCGATCAATCTCGGCGATGCCCGCCACTACCGGGTGTTCGGTTCCGACAGCATGTTCGGCGAGGTCTTGCAGCGCGTCGGCATTGCCAATGCCTGGGCCGGTGCCACCAGCTACTCCGCTACGGCACCTGTCGGCATCGAGACCTTGGCATCCATGCCGGACGCATGGATCATCCTCATTCCGCCGCATCCGCAAGACGCGTTCGAAGCCCTCACCGGAAGTGCATTCTGGAAGGCTCTTCCGGCCGTGCGGGAGAACCGCGTCCTGACCCTCGGTTCGGTCAACCCCTATGGCGCGCTTCCAGCCGCAGGTCGCTTCGCTGACTTTCTCGCCGAAGGATTTTCCCGTGTCCGAAACGGCTAGCCTTTCCATACCGCATATATGTTCACGCAAAGCGATCATCCCGGCCTTGGCGCTTGCCTTTGCATGCGTTGCAGCTTTTGCCCTGCTTTTGATCTTGCGCCCTCAGGTGCCTGGCGATCCCGAGCAAGCCAAGGCGCTTGATGCCATCCTTTTCTGGAGCAGCCTCATGCCGCGGGCTGCGATCGCGCTGGTGTCGGGCGCAGCACTCGGCCTTGCAGGCGCACTTCTGCAGCGCATTCTGCGCAACCCGATAGCCGACGCCTCGACGCTCGGTATCGCTTCTGGCGCACAACTGGCACTGACGCTTGGTTTGAGCATCTCGCCCATCCTGGCCGGTGTCTCGGCGAACTTGTCGCCTTTGCCGGTGGCCTTTGCGCCGTTGGCCTTGTGCTCGCCTTGAGCTGGCGCCGCGGTCTCGATCCGGTCACCGTTGCAATCTGCGGCATGATCGTCAGCATGGTTGCAGCCTCGCTCAGCGTCACGGTGATACTGGCGCGGGGCGAATATGCCATGTCGATCCATATCTGGGGCGCCGGTGCCCTCAACCAGCAGGATTGGGACGGCGTGGCTTCGCTTGCACCCCAGCTTGCTGCTGGCATTCTCGCCGCTCTGCTTCTCTTCAGGCCGCTCAATGTGCTTGCCTTGGACGATGCGAGCGCCAAGGGTCTCGGCGTTTCGCTGCACGCCGTACGGTTCGCGGTCCTGATGATTGCCGTATGGCTTTCGGCCTCCGTTACGGCCACAGTCGGCATCATCGGTTTCCTCGGGCTTGCCGCACCCGCGATTGTGCGGCTCTGCGGCGCCCGCACCACGCGTCAGGTGATGACGACGGCGCCCCTTGCCGGTGCTGCTGTGCTGTTTCGCAGTTGCTTGGTCCCGGCTTTTCCGACCTTGCGCCGACAGGAGCTGCTACCGCCCTCATCGGTGGCCCTCTGCTGCTGTTTTTGCTGCCGCGCGTGCACGGTCGGGCGGTGCCCACGTCAACGTCGAACGGGACCGCGCGACGTCTGTCGCGTCCGGCATTGGCGCTTCTGCTCCTCGGCGTCGCCCTTCTGGTTGTCTTCCTGGCTGTTCTTGTCGTTGGACCGACCGATGGCGGCTGGCAAATTGCCGTCGGCTCGCTACTCTCAGATCTTTTGCCATTCAGGCTGCCGCGGATTGTCGTGGCCGCCGGAACAGGCGCAATGCTCGGCGCGGCCGGCTTCGTCATGCAGCGCGTGACCGGCAACCCGCTCGCAAGCCCCGAAGTGCTCGGTGTCTCTTCCGGTGCCGGGGCTGGACTGACGGTGACGCTGTTCGTATTCGCCTTCCCTTCTCCGGCGATCATGATCGCCGGCATGTCGCTTGGCGCACTCGTCTCGTTCCTGGCCATGATCGCTATTGCGCGACGCGCTGGCCTATCAGCGGACGTGCTCCTGCTTTCAGGCGTCGCCATCAGCGCTTTTTGCCTTGCAATCATCAGCGTGGTGCTTTCGCAAGGCGACATGCGAAGCTACATTCTCCTGACCTGGATTTCGGGCTCGACCAACCGCGCCGGCACGTTCGAAGCCTGGACCGCGATCATCTCACTGGCTGTTCTGCCAGCACCGCTTTTCCTGATGACACGCTGGTTCGCCATCTTGCCGCTTGGCGCGGGGCTGGCGCGCAGTGTCGGACTTCGCGTCACATCGACACGGTTTCTGCTTGCCGCACTCGCCGCGGCAATGACGGCGATCTCTTCCTTCCTCATTGGACCGCTCAGTCTGACCGGCCTGATCGCACCCCACTTGTCGCGGTTGATCGGCTTTCACCGGAGCCGCGACCATCTGCTCGCAGCCATGCTTGTCGGCGCCGGTCTACTCGTACTGGCCGACTGGTTATCCCGCGTCATCATATACCCCTACCAGGTGCCCGTCGGCCTGTTCGCCGCGCTGATCGGAGGGCCATATCTTCTTTGGCTTCTCGGTCGAAAGGAACCGCTTGCCTCACTCTAGTCGTCGCGGCGCTCCAACTGTGCCAAGAAGATCAATTGCACACGGCAACATCGACCAAGGCTACATTCCGTAACGGCAGGCCCGATGCATCCGCGCGCAAGTGTGGTGTCAGCTGTCGCCGCCAACCGATTGATTACCTGATGACTTCGATCACGCGATGGGTATGCGGATCAACAATGACACGTCGCTTGTTGACCACGGTGTAACCGTATGCATCGCTGCTGGGGATGGTGTGGATTTCTACCGAAGACGGCAATTCCGTCCCGACGACGATGTCGCCATCATAAACGACCGAGGGAACCTCTTGTTCGGTTATGTAGGTCCTCACCTCGCCAGGCACGGTCACGACCGTGGTCTGAGCCGAAGCGGGACCGGCCAACAAAAGTCCTGTGATTGCCGCTGTCATGAGAGCTTTCATATCTACCTCCATGTGTGAAAAGGGGAACTCCCCTTTCACGTGAAGGTTCCCTCACGACGAGCAGCGCCGATCGGCCTTATTGAAGCGTTCGGCTGGCGTCCCCTGGGGGCACTTCGGCGGTCAGGAGGAGCTTGTCGATCCTGCGCCCGTCAAGATCGACGACCTCGAATCGCCAGCCGTTCATGACAAAGCTTTCGCCCACTTCCGGCAGGTGCTTCATCTCCTCCAGTACGAGTCCGGCAACCGTCTGATATTCCCGGTCGTTCTCGACCTGGAAGCTCATGAAGTCGGCAAACTCGTCGATCGGCGTCCAGCCGGATACGAGATAGCTGCCGTCGTGGCGGCGAACGATGGCCTTCTCTCCAAACGCGTCCTCCTGAACGGCGCCCAAGATTGCTTCCAGAATGTCGCCAGAGGTAATCACGCCTTCGAAGTGGCCGTATTCGTCGTAGACCAGCACCATGTGGCAGGGTGAGCGACGAATGGCCTGGATGACATCAAGCGAGCCCGACAAGTCCGACACAATCGGCACTTCCTTGGTGAGGGTGGCGACGTCGGCATAGCCGGACGAGGCAATTGCGTCGTAGAAGTCCTTGGTCAAAAGCACCCCGATGATCTCATCGGAGCTGTTTCTGCGCACCGGCAATCGCGCCTGAACGCTCCTGCGGAGCTGATCTCGGATCTCATCGAAACCGTCCTCGACGTCGATCACCTCGACATCCCGGCGAGGTGTCATCAAGGCTCTGGCACTTCGGTCCGCCAGCCTCATGACACCGGAAATCATCGCCGACTCTTCCGTCTCAATCACACCGGCGCTCTGCGCTTCTGCCAGCACGGTCTTGATTTCCTCGTCGGTGACCATATCGGCGGACTTGCCCGATTGACCAAGAACACGAAGGATGAGGCGACCGGAAGCGTCGAGGAACCAGACGAGTGGGGCGGCCAGGCGAGACAGGAACATCATTGCCGGGGCGACTTTGCTTGCCACTGTCTCCGGCGCGCGAAGCGCGATCTGCTTCGGCACCAGCTCACCGACAATCAGCGACAGGTATGTGATTGCGACAACGACCGAGCCGACCCCAAGCGCATCGGCAGCGGCCGGTGAAAGGCCGTGCGTGCCGAGCCAGCCGGCAAGTCTCGCACCAAGCGTCGCACCTGAGAACGCACCGGACAGCACGCCGACGAGGGTAATGCCGATCTGCACGGTCGACAGGAACCGCCCTGGCTCCTCGCCCAGTCGGATGGCAATGGCGGCCCCACGGCTTCCCTGGTCGGCCAGCACTTTGAGGCGTGCGGGACGCGAGGATACGACCGCGAGCTCCGACATGGCAAGGACGCCATTCAAGATGGTGAGAATGGCAACAATTGAAATTTCGAGAAGCAAAAAAGGAACCCTGTAATTTTCGAAGCTACGGGAAACATAGGCATTCTCCCACAGAACACCAGCTGCAAGCCACGCGTAATGATGGTTTCTTCGCTTATTCCGGGATCGCTGGATTGGAGAATCCCCGATCGCCGGTCCGCAGGTGCGGAAAAGGTGGTTCGTTGGCCACAGAACCCTGAGGCCAGCAAGGCTGGCTTTCATCTGTGGTATGAAGCATCGCCAACAGATCCGACGCCGAGACAAGGTCCACGCGGCTCGACGAAGCCGAGCGGTTCGGTTGAGAGCGTCACCCGCGTCTCCAAGTGCCCGAGCGCGCGGAGCGTCGCGCCATTTCGCGCCTGACCGCATAAGCACTGACCGCGACGAGGATTGCAGCCAAAGCCAGCGCGATCAACACGTGCAAATGAAGTTCCAGCCGGCCGATCAATATCTCAACGGCGTGTCCGGCCAGGAATCCAATCGCCGTTATCGCAACGCCCCAGATCAGCGCGGCGATCGCATTGAGTATAATGAACTTCCGTGCCGAGACGTTCGAGACGCCGATTGCAACGGGGCTGATCGTTCGCATGCCGTAGATGAAGCGAAAGGCGAGGATAAAGCCTGTCGGATGTGCTTCGAGGAGCTTCGTCACTCTCGCGATCGGGTCCGATTCCAGCAGCTTTTGAACATAGGACCACTTGGTGGCGTAGCGACCTGACAAGAAGAAGAACTGGTCTGCAGCAAAGGATCCGAGACACGCTGCCAGAGCGACCTGCCAATATGGAACAAGCTGCCGATGAGCGAGGACACCACCCAGAAACGCTGCCGTTTCCCCTTCAACACCGGCCCCGATAAAAACGGCCAAGACGCCGTACTCGCCAATCAGCCTCTCCAGCAATGCCTAGCCTCCGGCCGCCCAACAACCCGTAATCTGCCCTGAATTGCGTCGTGCAGCAACGTCCGCAGGCGTATGCGAGGCGTGAAGAGCGCCAAGCTGCCATTTCCCCGGTTTGTTGCGAAAGTAGTTGCCCTGAGCACAACGACACACTCACGCAACACGCCAAGAATGTGTTAGCCTCGTCAGTAGGCGGCTTTGGCCTAGCGGCTTGGGGGAAGCGCGATGCAGGACAAAGATCCGAATGGCGCCAGAAAACCACCGGCCGGAAACGTCCGGAGGAATCCAGAGGTCGTATCCAGCGCGATCGAGCGCCGGATTGTGACGGCGCTTTGCTACGATCTTGTCGATTCAACGGAACTCTTCCACCGCATGGATCTCGAAGATTATCGCGAGTTGATATCCGCGTTTCAGGCAGCCGCCAACAAATCAATCGTCGCCCAATCGGGCGTAGTTCGGGTGGAGGCTGGCGATGGCGGGCTCGCCTTGTTTCCGATTGATATCGGAGCGCGGGATGCCGCTTCCCTTGCCATTCGTGCGGGCTTGCAAATCATCGAGACCTGCAGGCGCGTCGGGGAGACGGCCGGTCGTTCGGATCTGCAAGTTCGTGTCGGCATTGCCACCTCCGTCGCCCTTGTTCAGGAGCCTCAGAAGCAAAGCTGGACCCATGAGCCTGTTGTCGGCGTGGCACTTGCGCTCGCCACCCGTCTTGAGACCGTCGCTGCTCCCAATACAGTCTTCGTGTCTGACGAAACCTGCAGGCTGGCGGGCCGCTCGCATGCGTTCTCCTTCGAGGGCATCTGGAACCTCAAGGGGTTCGAGGCGCCGGAACGAGCATGGCGCGCACTCGGTCATAAGAATGAAGTGGACAGGTTCTATGCCTTCGGGAGGCTCGGCAATCCTTTCGTGGGCCGCGTAGAGGAGCTCGGCACGCTATCGAAAGCGTGGAAAAGCGTCGTTGCCGGGAACGGACAGACGGTCATTATCGAGGGGGACGCCGGCATTGGAAAATCACGCCTTCTGCATGAGTTCCGCAGACTGACCCGTGCAGAGCGATCGAAATCCTTCTTCTTCCAATGCGTGCCCGGCGGCTTTCACTCGACGCTGCATCCTTTGGCCAACAGCCTTACCGGCATGCCCGAGACGGGTGGGCAGACGAAATTGACGGCATCCGCAGTCGCCAGCCGGTTTCGCCGCCACGGCATACGGGACAATGACATCGCCGAGCTCTTCTCCTATCTGCTCGGAGCCGAGGGGCGCAGCGAAAACCTCGCCGGCAGCAATCCCAGACTGATCCGGGAGAGAGCGCGACAGGCAATCCCGAAAGCGATGCAGGCACTCTGTGAAAACGGGCCCCTTCTCTTTGTCGTCGAGGACGTTCACTGGATAGATCCGACTTCTCGAGAGTTTTTGATTGAGGCGGCCCGCGCCATCCTGGGGCTACCGATCCTCCTGATTGCGACCACACGCCCTGAGGCGACCATGGAATGGCCAGAGGACGCCCGTCCATCGCGACTGCCTCTAAACCCTCTCGATGCAGACCAGACGAGGCTTGCGATCGAGCGCAACTGGCCACAGCACAGAGCGGCGGAGTTTGAAGACCTGGTTGAGGTAACCGAGCGGATTTCGGGCGGCGTGCCGCTTTTCATCGAGCAGATATGCCAATGGATGTCCGAGACCACGATTACGGGTGTCACGATCCCGGAAAGCGGAGCGTCGGCGCATATCTCGACATTTGAAGAGATCCTCGAAGCACGGCTCGGCAATCTCGGCCCAATTAGAGACGTGGCACGCGCCGGAGCCGTTGCTGGCTCCCGCTTTACCTTGTCGCTTCTTCAGACTCTGCTTCCGGACTATGACAGGAAGGCGCTGGCAAACGCGGCGGATACACTGTGTAACACCGGCTTCGTAACGCATGTGCGAGCCGGCGGAACGGTTACCTATGGCTTTCGCCATTCACTGATCCAGGAGACGATATACAAACTGCTGCTGCGGCGACAAAGCCAGGCGCTTCACCGCCGCCTCTTCGACGCACTGACCGAAGACCCCGCGATCGCACCGTGGATCGATGGCGGTGCGCGTGCGGAGCATGCGGAACGTGCGGGTCTCAAGGAGACCGCCGTGGAATTGTTCATTACGGCCGGCCAGGAGGCGGCCCGTCGGTCGGCCCTGGTCGAAGCTCGCCATCATCTCGAGCATGGCCTCTCAATCTGCGACGAGCTCGGCATGGACGAGCGGGTCGATCGGCTGCGGCTATCGGCCGTCATTGCATTGGGACCAGTGCTTACCGGGACAATCGGCCTGAATTCGCCGCCAGCGCGAAAGCTTTACGAAGATGGGGTGGAAATCGCCAATCGACAACCGCTGGAAGAGAAGTCGCGATGGTTTCCAATCTACTGGGGTTGGTGGCTGACGGGTTCCGATTTTTTGACGATGCACGAACGCGCCATGGAGGTTCAGGTCATGCTGGCAGGCATCCGGGACCCGGAGGTACGCCTGCAGATGAACCACTGCATCTGGGCGATCGACTTCAACCTCGGACGTCACAGGGAAACGCAGAGAGCTGTGCGGGAAGGCCTGGCTCTCTACGACGCACAAAGGGCGACCGAAGCGCGAACCATCTACGGTGGGCACGATGCCTGTGCTTGTGGCCTGGGCCAACTGGCCCACTCGCTGTGGCTGACAGGCCAAACGCATGAATCAGACCGCGTACTAAAAGAGATGATCCAGTTCGTGAATGGCATTTCCCACCTGCCGAGCAAAGCACACTCTCTCGACGTGGAGGCTGTCGCGGCATTCTATCGCAATGATTACAAACGCTTGACAGCCATCTCGGAAGAGATGTCTGAGTTTTCCAGACAGAATGAAATGCA
The DNA here is from genome assembly GCF_056394785.1 of Rhizobium sp. 10N414. NCBI lineage: Bacteria > Pseudomonadati > Pseudomonadota > Alphaproteobacteria > Hyphomicrobiales > Rhizobiaceae > Rhizobium > Rhizobium sp. 10N414. The sequence continues at coordinate 45,742 of NZ_JBFTIN010000028.1, forward strand.
ATCTTTGGCCGGACTTTCGCTCCTTTTCGGCGGATGGGCCGAAGCGCATCTTGGAAACGTCGCAGGCGGTTATGAGAGATTCTGCAAGGGATTTGACCTTTTGGGAGAGCTCGGCACGGTCATCGATCTGCCGATCTATCTCTCGATGCAGGCCGCAATGCTCGGCCTTGACGGCAAGGTCGATCGCGCGATCGAGGTCGCCAGCCAGGCGATCGTCAAAGCAAGGGAAACCGGTCACGCCTATTGGCTTGCGGAATTGTACCGCGTTCGGGCCATGCTGCGCGCCCGCTCCGGCGCGATGCGCGAGCTCGTCATGGAAGATTTGCGTCTTGCTGCAGAGATCGCCCAAACGCAGGGGGCGGCCGCACTCCAGGACAGAATAAGGCAGTCGCTCGAGGAGCTTGGCCTTGTTGTCGACCGATGAACCCAACGGCGCCATTTCAGGGGGCGACCTCTTCGACGAGTTTGCGGCAGAGGTCACCGCCAATCGGGGGGCATCGTTGGGCACGGCCGAGGTCGATCCGCCAGATGATTACCTGCGAAGGCTCCTACCAATCTGCCGGCATGCAGGAATAACACGCGTCGCAGACCTCACCGGCCTTGACCGGTTGGGGCTTCCCACAGTCCAGGCAATCCGTCCGGCTGCCCTTTCCGAGGTGACCTCGCTTGGCCGCGGCCGATCCATGGCTCATGCCGCCATCGGCGCGATCATGGAGACACTTGAGCGCCATTACGCCGAGTTGGTTCCCGCCACAAGCGCGGTCCTTGGAAGCGCCGATGAGCTCGCCATCCCGGAGGGCCTCTTCGATCGTCAGCTTGACGACCACGCAACATCGGCCTGGCGGTCGAAACCAACCCTCTGGATCATGGGCTATGACCTTTGCCTCCGACACACCCAAATGGTTCCTCTTGAACTCGTGCACACACGCTATACGGATCCGCCCCCGGATTTCGACGGGCTCTTCCTGCGTACCACCACCGGGCTTGCCTGCCATTCAACCTGGCATCAAGCGACTGTGCATGCGCTCTTCGAATGTATAGAACGCGACGCAATTGCCCGGGCGTTTGACACGCACGGCTTCTTCGACAGATACCGGCTTTCCCCCGAGAGCCTCGGTCCCGCCGTCGATCACCTGACCGGTCTTCTTGGGGAACACAATATATCGGCCGGGTTCTGGCATGCCCCCTCCCCGACTGGCGTTACCGTCGTCTGGTGCCAGACGATCGAGCTCGGTGGCGGCCATCCCCTGCTCGCATTGCCGACGGAAGGTTATTCGGCTGGGCAAGACCTCGCCCAGGCGGCAGAAAATGCCTTGTGCGAGGCGCTGGCGGCCCGTGCCGGAGCCATCTCAGGCGCTCGCGACGATCAGACGACGCGACACTATCACAAGCGAGTCGACAGCATTGTTGCAAAGGCCCGGCAGCTCATCCTCAATCCAGTTTCTTTCACGCAAATCGTTGACGCCCCTCCTATTTCGAGCCTCCAGGATCTGCTCGACCGCATCGAAGACGCCGAGCTTGGACCCGTTCTTGCGGTTCCCTTGGGATCACATCCAGGCGGGCCCGTTCGTTGCGTCAGGATGCTGATGCCCCGAGCCCGCCCGTTCAACGTCGTGCGCTAGGAGGTCAAAATGAGTGCGGCAGATCTAGCCGGACCGATACTGGTTTTTCTGGGGCCGACACTGCGACTGCCTGAGGCTCAGGCGGCACTTGACGCCGTTTACCTGCAGCCGGTGGCACAGGGCGACATTTTGCTTGCCGCCCATGCATTTCGTCCAAGAGCGATGGTCATCATCGACGGGCAGTTCGAAGACCGCCCATCGGTCCGGCACAAGGAGATTTTATGGGCGCTGGCGCAAGGGATCGTCGTGATCGGAGCAGCAAGCATGGGAGCGCTTCGGGCTGCGGAGTTGGGTCCATACGGCATGATCGGCGTCGGATTGATTTTCCGGTGGTACAGGCGCTGGGTGCTGACCCCAGACGATGCCGTCGCCGTTCAGTCGGGGCCGGCCGAATTGGGCTTCCCGCCGGTGACAGATGCATTGATCGATCTGCAAAGAACGTTTTCCCATCTGATGCGGCTCGGCCATATAAGCGCCGCTCAACGCGACAGCCTTACCGAAACTGCCCGGCGAATGAATTTTCGCGATCGATCCATTGAGAAGATACTTCGCGCAGAGGGGTGGCCGCGAGAAGAAATCGGCCGCTTGCGTCATCAATTCGTCCGACAGAAGGGTCTTGACGCACTAGCGGCACTCAAATTCGCGCCAGAGTTGTCTGAGAGATTTTCCGGCCGGCGCCCAGCTGAAGCCTGGGTTGCAACGAATACTTTCATTCGCGATCTCGAAGCAACCAATATTGACACTGATCTAATTAATATTTACTAAATAAACGTAAAGTTGCTTTTACATATGGGGCGAGACCAACATGGATTTGCACCCGCATGTTATGGCGGCCTCTACCGAGGCCGGCACAGGAACTCGATTCTGGATTTTTCCTCAGCCTCCGTTCATCCCTGGCTACGAGCAGCCAGATCGCGTCTGGCTGTCGATTCTACCCAACGAGATTTTCCCTGGGCCGAGCGATGCCCGCATGTATGTGGCCGATCCGCTCTACAGCAAGCAGCCCTACGGCTATTCGCGCCTGCCACCGTTTGACGGTATCAGGCGTCCACCAGTGCATGCCGGCCCTGACGGTAATTTCGACAGTCTCGATCCACTATCGCGGCCCTATCTCGGCGTACATGCCTATGCCTGCATTCACCGTGTTCTCGAGATCTGGCAGAGTTACCTCGGCCATCCAGTTCAATGGTTTTTCGATGCCACGCTTCCCAGACTGGAGATCATCCCTTTGGTCGACTGGGACAACGCCCAGGCAGGCTATGGCTTTCTGGAACTCGGACGCTCTGATGCCGGTGGAACACCCAGACCCTACGCGCTGAATTTCGATGCGATCGCCCATGAAGTCGGCCACCTGATCATCTTTTCGGAAATAGGCATTCCGGTCGGAGCCTCCCGCGAGAGCGATTTCTTTCCCTTCTCTGAGGGCTTTTCCGACTGTGTATCGCTGATCACCTTTCTCTCCTTCGATTCCGCTATCGACCGTCTTTTGCGAAGGACACAGGGCAATTTGCTGCTCTACAACGAGCTCAATCGTTTCGCCGAAACCAGCCCGGAAACCCAGATCCGCCTCGCGACCAACTTCAGGCGGATGTCGGAAGTCACACGCGACCCGCATGACCGGGCGCTACCTTTCGTCGGGGCCATGTTCGACACCATCGTTGAGCTTTATCATCGCAATCTTGTGGCCAACGGTTCTGCCGAACCGCGCCTTCTCCACGACGATTTGCGAAATCTGGCCCTCGACGAATTTGATCGCTTCCGCGCGCTGACGATGCAGTCCTTTCGTACAAGACCCCTGTTCTTCCAGCTGGCCTTGGAGAAGGCACGCGACGACGTGGGACGTGCGCTCGGCGCTTCGCTAAAGACACTTGACGCTCGGAATTTGACATTCAACCGAGCCGCAAGGTCGATCGTTGACGCCGCCGACGGTGCCGTTGCGGAAGCTCTCAGAGCAAATTTTGCATGGCGTGAAATCATCTATTGAAGCAACCCGAAAGGAGAGGGCAATGAGCGACTGCTGCAGAAATCCAGACGTCGGAAAGTCTGGCCCGTACGACCCGAGTGAGGTGCGACTATACGGACGTCCTGCAACCGACTGCACCAAAGTAGAGGTCCCTGAAGATCCTTCTCCTGACGAGGGGACGGACTGCACCGACAAGAGCAAAAGCGCGCCGAGCGTGAACATTTCGCTGCAGTATTGCCAAAAGACAATATGCCTGCCGATAGCGATAGGGCTGCCGTGGCGCGGCTTTGGAGACGGATGCCAAGGCTATCTCAAGAGCATCGGCGTTATCTACGGCTACGCTTACGAAGGGCATTGCTACAAGATGCCGAAACCGGTGATCATGCTGCTGCCGGAGATGCCAAAGACGATCGCATGGGACGATTGCGGCTGTGACTGCGGTTACTCGCCGGCGCTTGGCTACCACGTCTGGCAATTGGACAAAAGACAAAGTGCGGTCACGCTCGATGTCAAGACGGACGATCTCCAGGCGCTCGTACTCGATGAAAACATGCCCGGAAACAGATCGCCGCAGGCCTATTCACATTCCATGTCGCTGGCACCCATGCGGGCGCGGGAGTAGTCATTTCGGTTTGCGGGTCGATCGTCCGAGCGGCCCGCCTGCCTTGCCACATGGCGCGCGGAACGCTATTTCGCGGTGCGGGCGATGTCCGGCTTGACCGCGCAGCGTGGGGAGAGTGGCATGCAGACAGAGAAAATCGGCTTCATCGGGACCGGGGCAATCAGCGACGCCATGGTCAGGGGCCTGTTGACGAAGCCAGCCGCCGTCGCGCAGGTGACCATTTCGCCTCGCAACGCCGCGATCGCCCAAAAATTGGCTGCGGACTTTGCGGAAGTCTCGATTGCCGCCGACAATCAGGCCGTCATCGACGCGAGCGACGTGATTGTCCTGGCGGTGCGCCCGCAAATTGCGAAGGAGGTTCTCGGCGGACTGACGTTCCGAAAGGGTCAATCCGTTCTCAGCGTCATTGCAGCCACCGATCGCAAGACACTTCTTGAATGGATCGGGGCTGATGTTCACCTCGTCCAGGCCATTCCACTGCCTTTTGTGGCCGACCGCGAAGGCGTGACGGCCGTTTTTCCGCCGGATTCTCGCATTGCGGCGCTCTTTTCTGTTATGGGTACCGCGGTCGAATGCGAGACCAAGGAGGAGTACGACCTCTTGGCGGCGGCCAGCTCCCTGATGTCGACCGTCCTGGGAATCATGGACATTTCGGCTGCGTGGCTGGAACAACGTGGCCTCACCAAAGGCAAGGGACGCGCCTATATCGCGCCGCTGTTTACCAATCTCACGCAGACTGCGCTGCGCTCGAAAACCGTTCCGCTCAAAGAACTCAGCAGCGAGTTTGCGACGAAGGGCGGCCTCAACGAACAGGTGCTGTCCGACTTCGAGAAAAACGGCGGGCGCGATGCCCTGATCTCGGCGCTTGACCGCGTCCTGGCGAGGATACAGGGCGCCAAAGCCTGAAAGGTCTAGAATGTCGGCGGTGTGCAGGCGCTGATGACCTCGCATGCAATCGGCCCGACGCATCGGAACCGGTGCGGTCGCCGGCTTTCGAAATAATAGGCATCGCCCGGCCCAAGGATCCGACGCTCGTCGTCAACCGTCACTTCGAGCCGCCCGGAGAGAACGATACCGCCCTCTTCTCCCTCGTGAACGAGGAGGACCTTGCCGGTGTCGGAGCCTGGCTGGTAGCACTCCTTCAGGATCTGCAGGCTTCGCCCAAACAGGCTTTCTCCAACCTGCCGATAGGAGATTGGCCCCTTGCCGATCTCGACGAGCTCCTCGGCTGCATAGAATGCCTTTCGTGGCCGCTCCGGTTCGAAGGCAAAGAATTCCGCAAGACCGATGGGGATGCCGTCAAGTATGCGCTTCAGCGCCCCGACGGAAGGGTTGGAGGTGTTCGACTCGATCAGCGAGATCGTTGAATTCGTGACACCGGCGCGCTTGGCCAGTTCGCGTTGAGAGAGATTGTGCATCATCCTCAGATGACGAAGGCGGTTGCCGATATCGACGGACATGGGGCGCGTTTCACCTGTTGCGAATATCGAACATATTCAACTCGTGGCTATACATTTCAAGTGCTTACACACGCAAAGAAAAGGACTTGTCCCTTGACGCAAATCACCCAACATGTCGCCACGCACAATGGAGACTATAGCGGTGGACCAGATCAGCATTTCCAACCGGCCTTCCCTCGATCATTTCTGGATGCCGTTTACGGCAAACCGCCAATTCAAGGCCGCACCCCGGCTGCTCGCCTCAGCCGAAGGCATGTATTACCGAGATATTGACGGCAACAAGGTGCTGGACGGCACGGCTGGCCTCTGGTGCGTCAATGCCGGCCACGGTCGCCAGCGCATCGCGGATGCCGTTGCTCGCCAGCTGCAGACGATGGACTTTGCCCCGACCTTTCAGATGGGCCATTCCGTCGCCTTCGACTTTGCCGAAAGGCTCGCAAGGATCGCGCCGGGCGGCTTAAGCGCAAAACTCGATCGCGTGTTCTTCACCGGCTCCGGCTCGGAATCGGTCGATACGGCGTTGAAGATTGCGATCGCCTACCAGCGCGCCATCGGCCAGGGCACCCGCACCCGCATCATCGGTCGCGAGAAGGGATATCACGGCGTCGGCTTCGGCGGCATTTCGGTCGGCGGTCTTGTCAACAACCGGCGCGTCTTCCCGCAGATACCGGCCGACCATATGCGCCATACCCTCGACATCGAGCGAAATGGTTTCTCCAAGGGGCTCCCGCAGCATGGGGTCGAGCTGGCCGACGATCTGGAGCGGCTGGTTGCGCTGCATGGCGCAGAAACGATCGCCGCCGTCATCGTCGAGCCGATGTCTGGATCCGCTGGCGTCATCCTGCCGCCGAAGGGATATCTGGAGCGTCTGCGCGCTATTGCCGACAAGCATGGCATCCTCCTGATCTTCGACGAGGTCATCACCGGCTTTGGCCGGCTTGGGACGCCATTTGCGACCGACTATTTCGGTGTTGTTCCCGATCTCGTCACGACAGCCAAGGGTCTGACGAACGGCGCCATTCCGATGGGAGCGGTCTTTGCGCGCCGTAAAGTGTACGACGCCTTGATGGCGGGACCCGAGAGCCAGATCGAACTCTTCCACGGCTATACCTATTCCGGCCACCCGGTTGCCAGTGCTGCAGGCATTGCTACGCTTGAGATCTACGAGGAGGAAGGCTTGCTGACCCGTGCCGCCTCCTTGACCGACACCTGGCAGGACGCCCTTCACTCCTTGAAGGGGCTGAGGCATGTCATCGACATCCGCAACCTCGGGCTCGTCGGTGCAATCGAGCTTGCCTCACGCGACGGCGCGCCAGGTGCGCGTGCCTATGACGTCTTCGTCGACTGCTTCCAGAAGGGGCTGTTGATCCGTGTCACGGGGGATACGATCGCACTTTCTCCGCCGCTGATCATTGAGAGCGACGAGATCTGGAAGATCGTCTCGGTTCTGGGAGATGCACTGAAACGGGCAGAATAAAGGATCGGCGCGGCGTCGTTTCTGTTTGGCGGTCAACCGCCAAACAGAAACTCAAAGCCTTCGAGCAAAGGATCCCTGGCAACCGCATCCAGCCGCGGTCAGCATGGTCGCAAAAGGCGCTTCGAACAGTTTGCTTTTTGATCCGGCCGGGATAAGGATCGCCTCATGTGATCAAGGAGCGTTCCATATCAATGTCGAAATCCCGGTTGAGAAGGGAAGCAGATCTCCTTCTGCATCGTGGGACCAGGGCTGCCAGCGGCGACTATCCAGTGAGCCGCGCCCGTAGGCCTGTCGCCGTGCAACGCCTGATCGGCGCGTTGGGAAACATCATGCTGTCCGACGCTGCTCCATTCATGGAGAAATTTGTCGCGGGGAAAGTATTCCACCTGCTCCAGGAACCGGGCGCCATCGCAAACAAACCGGCCACCTCGCTGCCCCTGGCTCCGCAATTGCAGTTTGCCCTGCGCAATTTGACTTTGAGGGGTGAACCTTTCGCAGAGGTCGCTGCGGCCATCAATGACATCGCCAAGAGCCTCGAATGGGTTGCGAGCAAAACCGGCCCGTTTGCCAGTATCAACATAGAACATACGCATGCGCATGCGGTCGTGGCCGGCATATCCGGCGTGGAAGAGCGAAGCGACGTGGCTCTCGGCCTCACCATCATGGCGCCTTACAGCCGTTTCCCTGACCACATACAGTATCGCTCCCGCGTTTTTCTGGCGCTATCCGACTGCGAGTTCTCCTGCGATGACAAGGGCTGGCAGCGCGGTTCCATCGGTTCGATTTTTTTCAACGAAGCGGGGCACAATGTCGCGATGCGGTGCACCGCACGTCCGCTTCTGGCCGCCTGGTGCCATGTCGAACGATAACTGACTGCCCTCTTGCATTGCCTCTTGACGTCTGCGCGCCAAACCTTTGAATTACAAGGGCACTCTAGAGAGGACAAACTCCTGCGCAGCAGCGACACATATTCCGGATCAGGCGAGATGGCCGGTCGCATTTACGACCGCGACTGGGAAGCAAGCGGCATCGGCCCCTTTTCCTCGTGGCCGGCCGGACTGAAATCGGCCGTCGACATCATGCTGCCCGCCAAGGCGCAGATCGTCATATTCTGGGGCCGGGATTTCATCGCTCTCTATAATGACGCCTATGCCCCTACAATCGGGCGCAAGCATCCTCAGGCGCTCGGCCGCCCCGCCCGCGAGCACTGGAGCGAATTGTGGAGCGATCTGGAACCGCTCCTGCGACGTGTTCTTGATCACGGAGAGACAGTGGTTGCCAAGGACCGCCCATTCTATATCGAGCGACACGGCTATCCTGAGACTGTTCACTTCGACATCTCCTATTCACCGATCAGGGACGAAGCGGGAAAGGTCGGCGGCGTCTTCTGCATCGTCAGCGAGACCACTGAACGCGTCAGGTTCGAGACCGCGTTGCGGGAGAGCGAGGAGCGGTTTCGTGCCATATTCTCACAAACGGCCGCAGGCATAGGCCAGTCTGATCTCGCGGGCCGTCTGCTCTTGGTCAACAGCCGTTTCTGCGACATCGTCGGATACACGGAAGCCGAGCTTCTGAAGATGCGAGTGCAGGACATCACCTTTCCCAAGGATCTGGACAACTATGTCCAATCGTTCAGGAGGATGGTGGAAACAGGCGAAAGCTTCGACATCGAGAAACGCTACGTTCGCAAGGATGGCAGCCTCGTTTGGGTGGCGAGTTCCGTCTCGCCTCTTCGCGACAAGAACGGCGACATACGGCAAACCGCAGCGGTTGTCGTCGATATCACTGAACGCAAGCGGGCGCAGGAAGTCGAACGCCGGCTTGCCGCGATCATTGCTTCGTCCGACGATGCCATTCTCGGCACCGACCTGAACATGAGGATCACGAGCTGGAATATCGGAGCGGAGAAGCTCTATGGCTATTCAGCTGAGGAAGCGATCGGTCGCTCGGTCATCATTCTGGTTCCGGATGACAGGATTGAAGAGGAGCCTGCGATCATCAGGCAGGTCAGTGCCGGCCGGAAGGTAGAGCCTTATGAGACCAAGCGCCGCCGCAAGGATGGCGGGCTTGTCGACGTCCTGCTCAGTGTTTCGCCTATTTTCGACGCCTATGGCAGGATTGTCGGGGCCTCAAAAATAGCGCACGACATCAGCGCCCGAAAGGAGGCCGAGCGGCTCCAGACCGTTCTCGTGGGCGAACTGAACCATCGTGTGAAGAACGTGCTCGCGACCGTGATGGCGATTGCGCGACAGACGCTCGGACGCGAGGAAGCAACCCGGGCCGGCGTGGACGCTTTCGAGGCCAGACTGGCCTCGATGGCCAAGGCACATGATCTCCTGACACATGGCAACTGGGAGCAGGCCGAACTGGAAGCCGTCATCAAGCAGTCTCTGTCTCACTATCAGCGTGACAGGTTTTCGATCTCGGGCCCGAGCATCCAACTGGCGCCGCGGGCGGTTGTGTCAATCTCGCTGGCTCTGCATGAATTGGCGACGAATGCAGCCAAGTATGGTGCCTTGTCCGCACCGGAAGGCCACGTTACGATTGAATGGTCGCTTGGCGGCGATAACAGGCTGAGGTTGCGCTGGCAGGAAATGGGGGGGCCGGCCGTTACTCCTCCGTCGCGAAAGGGCTTCGGCTCGCGCCTGATCGAAAACCTGCTGGCGGCCGAGTTGAAGGGTGACGTAACGATCAGCTACGACCCAGCCGGCGTCATCTGCGAGGTCGACGCCGCTGTCGGCGCCGGGTGGGATCATGATCGTTCGAGCGATCCAGCGTCGTAATGGCGAACACCGCCTGCGTCAGGCGGTGTTCACTTCACAAGCAGTGGCGCCTTGCCTCTCACACGTTCGTAGAGGTCGATGACGTCCTGATTGAACATCCGTACGCAGCCAGACGAGGCGTTCTTGCCGATCGTTTGCCATTCCGGAGAGCCGTGGATGCGATAGAGCGTGTCCTGGCCGTCCTGAAAGATGTATAGCGCGCGTGCCCCGAGGGGATTGTTCACGCCGGGCTGCATGCCTTGCTTCCACTGTTCGAGTTTCGGATTGCGACTGATCATCGACGGTGTCGGTGTCCATGTCGGATACTTTCGCTTCCACTGAATGATTGCACGCCCCTTCCATGCCCGGCCCTGGGCACCGAGGCTCACACCGTAGCGAATGGCTCGTCCATCCTTCAGCACCAGGTAGAGAAATTTTTTCTCGGTCTCAACCACGATGGTGCCCGGCGGCTCGTCCGTCGCATAATCGACTTCCTGGCGCAAATAGTCGGGATGGACCGCTGTGTAATTTATCGGCGGCCAGCGAAACTCTCCCTCGTCGACTTCGGCATAAGCGAGGGAGTAGTCCGGCTTCTCGGAAGCCCGCTCCATCGGCGGGATCTGGGGCTCCGGCTCCGGCACAGGCGTGACTGCCTCCATCGCAGGGGCTTCGGCAGTTGCGACAATTCGTTCTGCGGGGAGTTGCGTACAAGCCGCAAGAAGCAAGGCGCCGGCCGCTGCCAACAGCGGTCGGATCATGGACGTGGCATGCAATTTCAAAGATTCCGATTCATGTTTCAGTCAGGCAAGACATCCCTACTCGCTCATACCGTGGCTGAAATGTGTTTTCGGTCATCAGAAATGCAGGACGAGGTCGCGTTAAGGCGAGACTGTTGAAAGAGGACAACAATTGGCTGTTGCCCATAGACGCGTTCCGGTTCGGCGAGGAACTCGCGGTTCCTCCCAATCCGCGCTATGCCGTTATCCGAAATCCTGAGGGGACGCTGTCCGGGGATACCGGTTCGGCCTCGACAGCTTGCACCGACGCGCCGGGCGGCCCTTTCCAAAATTCCTTCAGCATCGCCGAGACGGCCGTCTCCGGTCCCGCAATAAGCGCCGTCACGGATCCATCGGTCTCGTTGCGGACCCAGCCCGCAAGGCCGAACTCCTTAGCCCGTGCCCGCGTCCAAACGCGAAAACTGACGCCCTGGACGAGGCCGGATATCCTCACCCGAACGGCTTCAGGATTCTCGCCCATGCTCGCCTCCGTTGGTCGCGCCCGTCTAAGCAATCTGGCGCATACCGAGAGAATTCAAGGACTGCCCCGCACCCAGGCCCACGCAATCGTTAAGCATTGGCCGATATACTGCGATTTTCAACGGCATAACTGCTTGTTTTGCTGGACGAAACAGAATGACGCGCTACATTGGTAAGTGCTTCAACTTGAAGGGATCTCGATCATGCGCAGGCTTATCGCAGTGACTTCAGTGCTCCTCCTCAGTTTCGCTGGTTCGGCCCTTGCGCAAGCAAATATGGGGATGGACAGCAGCGGCCGCCTCGACGGGTCGCCGCCACTTGGAACCTCGCCTGATACCGAAGGAACAGGTGGAGGCGGGTTCTCGATACCGATCGACTTTGGTACCACGACGACGAGTACCAACTCCATACAGTGGACCGGTTGCCCCGAGGGCCAACACCGAACGGTTCGGGGTGGAACCAACACCCTTACCAATCAGGCGTGCCGGAACAACAATTGAGCAATCACTGCTAAAACGTCCCCCGCGCGCCTCGCTGGCGGTTCGCGGGGAACTTCTTTTGTGCTAGGGGAAGCGCGCAACGCGAGGCACGACAGACATGCTCCCCTGGGTCCAACTGGATTCCGCGCCCATTCCCGGAGAAAGTGGCGAATTGCGCCTCAAACAACGAGGCAGCGAATTTTCGATCATGCTGGGCTCGAACGAGCTGATGAACAGCCGCCTGAGCGGCTCGGAGGAGGCGCTCGCAAGGCTTTCCCGCGAAAAGATCGCCGGGCGTGCGCGCCCGAATATGTTGATCGGTGGTCTCGGAATGGGGTTCACACTGCGCGCCGCCCTCTCGGCCCTGCCGGAGGATGCATCCGTCACGGTTGCAGAACTGGTGCCGGCGGTGGTGCAATGGGCACGCGGTCCAATGTCAGCGGTTTTTCAGGGGTGTCTCGACGATCCGCGCGTCGCCATCCATCATGGCGATGTTGGCGAACTGATCCGGCAAAGCAAGGCGAAATTCGACGCCATCCTGCTTGACGTCGACAATGGGCCGGACGGCCTGACGCGTCGTTCCAACGACAGCCTCTACGATTTCGCTGGCCTGCGTTCCGCACGCGATGCCTTGCGACCCGGAGGTGTTCTTGCCGTCTGGTCATCCGGGCCGGATGCCGGTTTCACCCGTCGGCTTCGTGACTGCGGCTTTGCCGTCGAGGCCGTCAATACGCGCGCCAACGGAAAACGCGGAGGCGCGCGTCATGTCATCTGGCTGGCCGTCAAGTAGTTCAGCTTGACTGAACGCGTCGCGCGGCGGCAATCGCGCTCGCGGCGCCCGAGCGTAGCTGTTGCGTGTCGGCCCCGGCAATGACGAGATCGAAGCCCATCTTCAACAATTCTCCGGCCCGCTCGCCGTTACTGCCGAAGACACAGCCGAATTTGCCGTGAGCACGGCAACGGGCGATGAGGTGCTTGAGAACGCCGTCGACCTCCGCCGTGTCAGGTGCCAGCTTCGTTCCATTTGACAGGGCAATCGAGAGATCGGACGGGCCGACGAAAATACCGTCAATTCCCTCAACACGCATGATTTCATCCGCAGCATCAAGGGCTGCACGCGTCTCGATCATGGCAATGGCCAGGGTCTCTTCATTCGCGGTCGCGAGATACTCAGCGGCCGAAAGTCCCGTGTGGTTGATCGCCAGCGTCGGCCCCCAGCTGCGCTCGCCGACCGGCGGATACTTGGTGGCCTTGGCGAAGGCCTCGGCATCAGACACCGAGTTGATCATCGGCGCAATGATGCCCGAGGCTCCCGCATCGAGAAGACGCGAGGCCGATGCGAAATCACCGACCGGAATTCGGGCGAGCACCGGCTTGCCGGCGAGCCGCCCCTGGCCAATGCCAACGGCTGCCGATCCGATATCCCAGACGCCATGCTGCATATCCAGCACGATGGCATCGAAGGCCTCTTGCGCCAGGTGATTGACGAAAAGCGGATCGGGAATGCCGATCCACGCGGAAATCAATCCGCCCCCACCGCCTCTGATCCGCCTTGCGAAGCCGTCGATCGTCGTTGCGCCAGTCATGCCATGCTCCTTTCGCGGTTTAGCCAGCCGCGCGCTGCTTTTCCTGATGGAAGTCCTCGATGAATGCCTTTTCAAGCAGGATACCGTCCCACTCATCGGCAAAGAACGGTGAATCGTAGATCAAGGTATACGGTCCGCCGTAACCTGCCGTCCGGCACGCTTCCAGGCACTTGCGGTAGTCCGCGCTGTCAAGCCCCGCTTCATTGAAATCGGCCTTGGCGTGGCAGAGTTCCGCACGGCGCATGATGTCGGAAAGCCCTGCGTATTTTTCAGGCGCAGCCCAGTTTCCGAGGTCGCCATTCAGGCCGACTTTGCCCTGCAGTGTATCGAGCAGCCAATTGGTTTCCTTCGGCGAAGGCAGAAGGTCGAACCAGTTCTCCGTGACAATGCGAACGCCGCTGTTCTCGGCCTGCTTTCCAAGCCAACCGAGATGGCCCGCGGCCCGCTCAAGGTTTTCTGCGGTCGGCATCTGCTTGCCGGCGATCACCCGCATGTTCCTGGCGCCAAGCGCTTCCGCGACCCCAATCCAGCCGGCAATCCACTGAATGTCGCGTTCCGCGGTCTCTGGATGGCTGGGATCGCCATCTTCGACGAGGAGTGTCTGAAGCAGGATGCCGGCGTCCTGAATCGCTGAGCGCATCTCCGCGAGATAGGCGGCTTCGATGCTTGGCAGATGGAACGAGCATATCTCAAGTCGCCCGATACCACGCTTGGCAAGTTGCCCGGGAATGTCGGTCAGCGGGGAACGCCCCGGCCCATATGGCTCCTTGGGCGCTGCACTTTTTTCCGGATCGGCGCTGTAGGGATAGACGGCCCCCAAGAGCCGATGCAGCGACCACGTCGAAACTGCAAAACGTCCATTCTCCAAATTGCTTTCAGTCATGTTCTCCTCCCGGCAATGCCTACGATCTCAAGTAAATTCTCCACGGATAACTGTCTCCGCCGAAAGCGCCGCGCCAAGGAGCGCTTCGTCCCGCTTGCCCACGGCAGAAAGCAGGAAGCCGACCGGCATGTCGGCATCTCCCGTCCCGCAGGGGATCGATACGCCGCACCAATCGAGGAAGTTGCCGAAAAGCGTATTGCGCAAGGTCTTCCCGTTGGTTGCGAAAAACAAATCGTCGTCGGCTTCCAATGGCGCGATCGGCGGCGCCACATGGGCGACCGACGGAAACGCAACGAAGCTGTCACCGACAAGGCGGTCGACGTCGGCGATCAACCGCTCGCGGGCTTCGAGGATCGCGAGATAGGCCGCAAGCGTGGTCTTCTCGCCCAGTCGAGTGCGCACGACCACGCGGCGATCCATGTCGTCAGCCGCAGGCCCAGCCAATCGCTCGCGGTGAAGCACATAGGCTTCGGCCGTGACCAGGGCGCCATATCGAGCCATCAGCGCCAATATCTCGTCAAAAGCCGGGATCTTGATCCGGCTGATCGATGCACCCTCCGCCTCCAGCCAATCGACCGCCGTCTCGAAAGTTGCGACCACGCCAGCTTCAGCACCATCGAAAACGATATTGTCAGGGATAACGATGTCCAACTCCTTGAGTGGGCGAGCGGCTATTGACGGCGCTGACGCGCCTCGCATTCCCGCGTCGATCCACACCGCATCCTGAACGGTCCTGCAGAGCGGACCAAGCGAATCCAGGCTCTTTGCCAGCGGGAAGACGCCTGCCATCGGATAGCGACCGCGCGTTGCCTTGTAACCGATGATACCGTTGAGGGCAGCCGGGATGCGCACCGAACCTCCCGTGTCCGTCCCCATCGCCACCGGCACGAGGCCAGCTGCCACCACAACGCCAGCGCCGGAAGATGAGCCACCCGGAATGCGCGGAACATCATTGCTGCGCGGATTGCGCGGCGTGCCGTAGTGTGGATTGAGGCCGAGCCCGGAGAAGGCGAACTCGCTCATGTTCGTGCAGCCAATCGAGACCATGCCCGCCTGTTTCAGCGTTGCCACGACAGCCGCGTCCGCCCGCGCAGCCGGCTCTCTGGCCAGTACTGTCGACCCGGCCGTCGTTGTCCGACCCTTGATGTCAAACAGGTCCTTCCAGGCGATCGGTATGCCGTCCAGCATTCCGCACGAGCGACCCTGTCTCATTCGCTTCGATGAGGCCTTCGCCTCTTCCGTTGCGCGATCCTTGAAGATTGCCGTAAAGGCCGCCTGGTCGGCATAGGCCTCGATGCCATCGATAACAGCTTCCGTCACTTCGATGGGATCGACCGCTGTTGTTTGAATGAGACTGGAAAGCTGCGCGATGGACATCGCGCCAAATGATTTGGTCATGGGGGCATCCGCAATCTGACTGATCATCCGAACTAAGCTGAATTTTGTCGAGGAGCCAAGCCCTCAAAGTTCCAAATCAAACCGATTGGTTCGATTTTATGAACACTGCGTTTGTGTATCCGGTCTTCAATCGAGGTCCAAAAGAACACACATGCGTATTCGTGCTGTTCGCCGGCGAGAGGACGATCATGTGTCGGTGCACGCATCAGTGTAGGAGTTAACAAAATGACAAACAGCGAGAGTTGGAACGCGGCGCGTGGCGACGTGGCACACCACCACGCAACAGATGACGAGTTGAATGGCATGGGTGAACGCGAATACGCCGAGCATGTTGGTGCACATAAACCTTCAATATCAGAACGCTTCATCGTTCTTGCGGCCTTTGCGCTTCTAGGCATTGCAGGACTGACGGTCCATTTCACGGCCCCCATGGCATCGGGCCTCGACACGGCAGCTGTCGGGTCAATCTCGGATTCATTGCCCTCGGTCGATTATTGCCGGGAGCACAGCCCATACCCGGACAGGTCCTGCTGAGGACCTGTCGAGTTGCGGGCATGGACAACCCTCCCCCATGATATAGTTATGCGCAAGGGGAGGATCGTCGATGCCCGATGAGATTGATTATGATCTGGATCGCTTCGTTCATGCGCAGAATGGTACCTACGAGCGAGCGCTTTCGGAATTGAGAGCCGGACACAAGCGATCCCACTGGATGTGGTTCATATTTCCCCAGATTGCCGGGCTCGGCTCATCATCCATGGCAGAGAAATACGCCATCCGCTCGGCGGAAGAGGCCACCGCCTATCTCGCGGACCCCGTCCTCGGTAGCAGACTATTGCGCTGTGTCGATGCCGTCCTTTCGATCGAGGGCAAATCCGCCCATGAGATCTTCGGGTCTCCTGATGATCTCAAGCTGCGGTCGTCCATGACCCTCTTTGCGGCGATCAGCGAGCACGGGTCGGCTTTTCACAAAGTCGTTGATCGGCTCTATCGCGGCGAGTTCGACGATCGCACCATTCAGCTTCTGGACGCCAGTAGCTAGAGCCGTTCAGGGCGCGCGCGAGCGCTCCAGCGTATCGATCTCGCTTGAAATTTCGCTGAGCTTCTCTCGCAGCTCTTGATCGGTGCCATCATCGATCTCCTCGTCACCGAAGCAATCGCGCGCCTCATAGAGCTCGAGCTTTGCCTCGAGCTCGGCTCGTTTTGCATACAGGCGATGAAGATAGAGATAGTCCATGCCTTTACTTCCCGCATCTTCCGAAACGGGCATAAAGGCATATGGTTCCCGCCGATCGGCGGGTGCCATCACGCAAAGGCGGCGATGGCAGCGTTGCAGGCCTTGGAGAAATGATTGCAACATGTGTCGTTGCCCATGGCTTGCCGCGTAACGCGAGCCCCCTCCAGAAGGAGCGTCAGTGTATCGGCCAGCAGCTTCGGTTCGCGCGCATCGGCTTCTCGACAGAGCGCTTCGAGGCGGTCGCGTTGCTCAGCCTTGTGGCGCTCGATCACGCTATAGGCGGGATGCCCCTCACCTTTCAGCTCAATGGCCGCATTGGCGAGATCACAGCCGACGTGCTCGCCGCAAAGGCTTTGCGTTCGCGCTTCGATCCATGCCCTGAGCTGCGCCTTCGGGTCGCCGGGATGGGTTGCCTCGAGGTCGCGCCAGATTGCTTCGGCTCTTTCCGAAGCGCGGCGCAGCGTCTCGCAGACCAGCTCGTCCTTCGAGCCGAAATGCCGGTAGAGCGTCATCTTGTTGGTCAGCGCAGCATCTGCAATCGCATCCACACCGATGCCACGGATGCCGTGCTCGCGAAAAAGCTCGGCGGCGGTGGAGACGATGCGCTCCCGTGGCGGGATTTTCTCGTCAGTGTTTGCGGGAGACAGCAGGCTCAATGATTCTGATTTTTTCGCGGACAAGGTCCTTGACATCCATGTGACCGATCGGTAACAAATGCATTGTTACTTACCGGTAACACCACTCTCTGCCGAAGTCAACGTGGTTGATTGGATCGGAGCGGGGTGGAACACGGGCTACCGCCCACGAAAGGAGGCAAACCATGAGCAAGACCAGAGAAGACCTGACCATTACCGAAGCCCTTCACGACCCCCTAATCGCCATGGTGCTCCGTGCCGACGGCGTGAAACTTGACGATTTCAAGCGTCTGCTTGAGACGGCTGCCAGGAAGCGCGAACAGCGGACCTCTCCAGTGGGCAAGTTTCTGAACGTGATCCCCAACAACAACCCGGCTGCCATGTGCAGCTACTGCTGAAGTTTCGGGCGCTTCCCTGCCCCTGTGAGAGTCGTCGCTGGCCAAGCGACGGCTCTTTTCGTTTGAACTGTTATTTTTAGAGCAAGTCGTATTTCAAGTTGGCGAGATAGTCGGGGTTGGCGACGGCATCGATCCCGGCGATCTTCTCCCCGTCGAAGGTCAGAAGCAGGACGACGCGCAGTTGCCCCCCCACGACCACCACCAGCCCGAACTCTCCATCGATCATCGCCGGCTGCGCCGCCTGAGCACGCCCCCTGAACGTCTCTGCCACAGCATCCGCGCCGCGAAGTTCGCGAACCGAAGGGTTGTACCGCATCGCCGCAGTGTCCGGGGTGAACACCACCTGCGGATCGAGGATTGACAGCAACGCCCTGATGTCACCGAGGCGCGAAGCCGCAAGGAATGCGTGGACGATCTGCTTCTTGCGCGCTGCGTCCGCCTCCGGCACATCGGTTTTGCCTTGAACCCGACGGCGAGCACGGCTTGCCAGTTGTCGCGTTGCCGCCGAAGAGCGATGAATGATCGGCGCAATGTCGTCGAAGGGGAGATCGAACATATCGTGCAGCACGAAGGCAACGCGCTCGGCCGGCGCCAATGTTTCGAGGATAACGAGTAGCGCCATGCCGACAGAGTCGGCAAAAGCGACCTCCCGCTCCGGATCAACGGTCTTGGACGTGTCGGCCAGACGTTCATGGACGGGTAGATCGAACGGCTCTTCCCGGCGTGTCTTTCTCGACCGCAGCATGTCGAGGCAGATGCGCGCCACAACCGTCGTGAGCCAGCCGCCGATATTGTCGATCGCGTCAGCATCAGACCGGCCGAGCCGCAGCCAGGCCTCCTGAACAGCGTCGTCGGCCTCGGCGCGGGAGCCCAGCATGCGATAGGCGACGGCGCCCAGATGCGCCCGATTCGCCTCAAATTCTCCCGCCAGCCAATTTTTCTCATCCATTGTCACATTCCTCCACTGTGCTCCGTCAACTCCATGACGAACAAAAGCCGGCCGATGTGACAGCACGTCCGGCGGCGTCAGTTTGGAAAACACACCATGGAGAAACGTGATGCAAGCAAGAATGGGAAATCCAGCGATCGTCATTCCCGACGCAATGCAGGCGCTGCATGCCCTCGGGACGATACCCGCCAAAACAGGTCTGTCGCCAATCCTTTTGGAACTCGTCAATCTACGCGCCAGCCAGATCAATGGTTGCAGCGTCTGCATCGACGGACATCCACGGATCGCCAAGAAGGCTGGCGAGACGGACGAGCGCCTGTTTGCCGTCAGCGCCTGGCGTGACACGCCCTATTTCACGCCGGCCGAACGCGCAGCCCTTGCGCTGACGGAGGCGGTCACCCGCGTCAGCGATCGCGCCGACCCAGTGCCTGACGACATCTGGGATGAAGCCACGCGGCATTTCGACGGCAAGAGCCTGGCAGCCCTCGTCATCGCCATCGCCAACATCAACGTTTGGAACCGGCTGAACATCGCCACCCGTCAGATTGCCGGTGAATGGAGGCCGTAAACGGAATCGGGCCGCTGTCTCGTCGACAGCGGCCCGATAGAACGGCCTTGGGAGGCTAAGGGTCAGATGATGCCGCCGCCGCCGGCAATCGACGCCGGGCGTTCGGCGGCAATCTTCCTGCGGTAGCCGCTCGCGCGGTATGTCGCCACAGGATCGATCGCACCGCCAGAACGGCGACGCGCTTCTGCAAGGATCGGCTCGACGTCCGTGCGGTAGCCGCGCTTCAGCGTTTCGGTCGCCATCAGCGCGTCGTTTTCATCCTGGTAGCCAGCCAACGCCTTGCGATCGACGATCAGCGCCTGCGCGTAGGCGCGGCGGATTTCGTTGGCGCTGTTGATCAGGCTTTCGATCGGATCGGTCACGTTGTGCGATTGGTCGATCATGTGGGCCGGATTGAAGTCGTTGACACCGCGCTGCTCTGCCTCGACCAGCTCGTTGAAGACGAGGAAGAGGCGATAGGGCTCGATCGCACCGGCATCGAGGTCGTCGTCACCATACTTCGAGTCATTGAAGTGGAAGCCGCCGAGTTTGCCGAACTGAATCAGGCGGGCAACGATCATTTCGATGTTGGTGTTCGGTGCATGGTGACCAAGGTCGACCAGGCACTGCGCCTTCGGGCCGAGCGTCTGGGCGATGAGGTAGTTGGTGCCCCAGTCCTGCACGACTGTGGAATAGAAGGCCGGCTCATACATCTTGTGCTCGGAAAAGAGCTTCCAATCGTCAGGCAGAGCCTTGTAGATATCGGCCATCGAAGCGAGATAGCGTTCGAATGCTTTGGTGAAATTGCTCTGGCCGGGGAAGTTCGAGCCGTCGCCAACCCAGACCGTCAATGCTTTCGAGCCGATCGACTTGCCGATCTCGATACATTCAATGTTGTGCTCAACCGCCTGCGCACGTGTTGCGGCGTCGGTGTGGCTGAGCGAACCGAATTTGTAGGAATGCTTCTGGCCCGGCGCGTCGGAGAAGGTGTTCGAATTCATCGCGTCGAAACCGAGGCCGAGCTGATCGCCCTTTGCCTTCAGTTCCTTGGCATCTGTCTTGTCCCACGGAATGTGCAGGGAGACGTTCGGCGTGGCGCGCGTCAGCTCGTTGATGACGGAGCAGTCGTCGAGCTTGTCGAAGATGCCGCGCGGTTCGCCGGTGCCGGGGAATCGGGCAAAGCGGGTGCCGCCGGTGCCAACGCCCCAGGACGGAACAGCGACGAAAAACTCGGATACCCGGCGCGTGATGTTTTCAATGTCGATGCCGCGGCGCGACAGATTGGCGCCGAGCGCTTCATAGTCGGATTTGAGCGCTGCTGCGCGCTTGTCGTTTTCCTGCGCAATCAGGTCCTGCGCGATTTTTGACTCGGCCATGGGTTCCTCCCCGGACATGTGGATGAAAGGCGGCGGGCATTTGCCCGCCGCAGCAGTTGGACTTAGCGCGGGAAGCTCTGGGCGTTGCCGGCATCCACGTTGATGATGTTGCCGGTTGATTTCGCCGAGAGATCGGACGCCAGGAAGTAGATTGCTTCGGCGATGTCCTCGGGGAAGACATTGAGCTTCAGCATGGAACGCTTGCGGTAATGCTCCTCGAGCTCGTTGATCTCGATCTTGGACGATGCCGCCCGCTGTTCACGCCACTCTCCGCTCCAGATCTTCGAACCACGCAGCACGGCGTCCGGATTGACGGTGTTGACGCGAATACCGGCTTCTGCGCCTTCGAGCGCCAGGCAACGGGCAAGATGGATCTCGGCAGCCTTGGCCGTGCAATAGGCAGCAGCATTCGGCGACGATGCCAGACCGTTCTTGGAGGCGACGAACACGACGTTGCCACCGAGATCCTGCTTGCGGAACAGGCGGAACGCCTCGCGAGACACGAGGAAGTAGCCGGTCGCCAGGATGTCGATGTTCTTGTTCCACATCGAAAGCTCAGTGCTTTCGATCGGGGCGGACGAAGCGATACCAGCATTCGATACAAGGATATCGACGCCACCGAACTCAACACAGGCTTCCGCGAAGGACGAGATCACGCCGTCCTCCTTGGTTACATCAAGCTTGACGCCGCGCACGGCGTCGGCGCCGAATTGCTTAGCGAAATCGGCCTTCGTGTTGTCGAGCGCTTCCTGGTCGATATCGGCCAGGACCACGCAGGCCCCCTCGCCGATCAGGCGGGCAGCGGTCGCACGGCCGATGCCGCCGGCACCACCGGTGACGAAGGCGACCTTGCCTGCAAGGCTCTTCGGCTTCGGCATGCGCTGAAGCTTGGCTTCTTCGAGCAGCCAGTACTCGATATCGAAGGCTTCCTGCTCCGGCAGGCCCTGATATTCGGAAACGGTCGAGGCACCGCGCATGACATTGATGGCGTTGACGTAGAATTCGCTGGCGATGCGGGCTGTCGCCTTGTCGCGGGCAAACGACAGCATGCCGACGCCGGGAACGAGGAAGATGACCGGGTTCGCATCGCGCATGGCGGGCGAATTGTCATGCTTGCAGTCGTTGTAATAGCGCGCGTAGTCGGCGCGGTAGTCTTCGAGCGCCTTGTCGAGACCGGCAATGATCGCGTCCACGTCAGGCTTTGCCGGATCGAAGGTGACGATCAGCGGGCGGATCTTGGTGCGCAGGAAATGATCCGGGCAGCTGGTGCCGAGCGCGCCAAGCGGCTGCAGATTCTTCGAATTGACGAATTCGAGAACGGCATCCTGATCGTCGAAATGGCCGAGCTTGCGTTCCGCCTTGCCGATGCGACCGCGGATTTCAGGCATCAGGCGGGCCGCAATGGCGCGGCGCTGCTCGACCGGCAGGCTCTGGGTGGCAGCACCGCCGAAGATCGTCTTGCCTTCGGTCTTTTCCGCGAACCAGACGATCGCCTTGTTGATGATGTCGAGCGTCAGCTCGTAGCAGGCCTTTGCATCGTTTGCCCAGGTGAAGAGACCGTGGCTTTCGAGCACGACGCCCTTGGCATTCGGGTTCGCCTTGACGAAGGCTTCGAGGTCGAGGCCGAGCTGGAAGCCCGGGCGGCGCCACGGCAGCCAACCGATTTCGTCGCCGAAGATCTGCTTCGTCAATTCCTTGGAGTTCCTGGAGGCAGCGATTGCGATGATCGCGTCCGGATGCATGTGGTCGACATGGGTGAAGGGCACGAAACCATGCAGCGGCGTGTCGATCGAGGCGGCGCGGCTGTTGAGGTTATAGGTGCAGTGCGGGAGGAAACCGACCATGCGGTCTTCGTCTTCGACGCCTTTATAGATGCCCTTCAGGGAAACGAGCTTGTCCTGATAAAGAGTGGCGAAGCCGTCAAGCTTGATGGTCCCGACGTCGCCGCCCGAACCCTTGACCCAGAGAACCTCGACCTTCTCGCCGGTCAGCGGATCGGTTTCCATGACCTTGGCAGAGGTGTTCCCGCCGCCATAGTTGGTGATACGCTTGTCGGCACCCAGCAAATTCGAGCGATAGAGCAGCTTTCCAGGCTCATCGAGGCCTGCCGCGTATGAATCGTCCCAACGGTTATCAAGAAGCCGGACGGTTGCCGCCATGTCATCCTCCCATGTAAAATTTCTTGGACGCGCGAACGAACTCGACGCTCCTTTGCGGTCACGGTATCGCTCATCAAAACGGACATTGTCAATCGAAAACGATCAAATTCGATTATGTTGCAGCGCAATATGAAATTTTATGATCGTTTTTGATTGACACATTCTCACAACTGCGAAATAAGCAAGCTAGGAGGAACCCCATGCACGAACGCGAACGCCATCGCATCATATTGAGCGCCGTTCAGGAAAAGTCGGTCGTTACGATTCAGGATATTTCCGAATTGACCGAGGCTTCCGAGGCGACGATCCGGCGTGACATCGCGGCTCTGCATGTGCAGGGAAAGATCCGGCGAGTACGCGGTGGCGCAGAGGCTGTGCATCCGCCGCAACTCGGCAGTCTGGCCGGACGGCCATTCAGGGTTTCGGAATCAGTCAACATCGATAAAAAGCGATCAATAGCGCGCGCTGCCGTTGATCTCTGCGATCAGGGCGATGCGATCATCATCAATGGTGGGACCACCACGTTTCAGATGGTGCACTTCATGGCTGCCCATCGCATGCAGGTGATGACCAACTCGTTTGCGATTGCCGAGCATCTGGTCAAGCACTCGAAGAACACGGTAACGGTCCCCGGCGGGGTGATCTACCGCGAGCAGAGCCTGATCCTGTCGCCATTCGACAATGATGCGATCCGCAATTTCTACGCTCGCCGCTTCTTCATCGGCGCGCAGGGCGTCGGTCCGCTCGGCATCATGGAATCCGACGCGCAGATCATTCAAAGCGAACAGAAGCTGATGCACCAGGCCGACGAACTCGTTGTCATGGTCGATTCCAGCAAATTTCACCGCCGGTCGAGCCTCATTCTGTGCCCGCTCGACCGTGTTTCGACGATCATTACGGACGACGGTGTTCCCGAGGACTCCGTCCGGATGATCGAGGATGCGGGCATCAAGCTCGTCATTGCGAGCACGATCTCGCAAATGAAGGAGGATTCCTCGTCGGTTGCCTGAGGGGCCCCGTCAGGATGTAGTTAAGTCTTATCAACGTGGGAGGATAAAGCATGAAATTCGCAAAATCACTCGCCGTCGGCGTCGCCTTTGCGGTGGCCCTGATGGCAGGCGCCGCAAGCGCCAAGGACGTCAAGATCGGCCTGGTCGTGAAGTCTCTCGGCAACGGCTTCTTCGAAGCCGCCAACAAGGGCGCGCAGGAAGCGGCAAAGGAACTCGGCGGCGTGGAAGTCATCTACACCGGCCCGACCTCGACGACGGCAGAGGGCCAGATCGAAGTCATCAACTCTTTGATCGCCCAGGGCGTTGATGCCATCGCCATCTCCGCCAATGACCCGGACGCTGTCGTACCGGCCCTGAAGAAGGCCAAGCAGCGCGGCATCAAGGTCATCTCCTGGGATTCCGGCGTCAACAAGGACGGCCGCATCCTGCAGCTGAACCCGTCGTCCAACGAGCTGATCGGCAAGATGTGCCTGACGCTCGCCAAGGACCACCTGGAAGGCGGCAAGGGTGACTTCGCAATCCTGTCGGCAACGACCACCTCGACCAACCAGAACATCTGGATCGACCAGATGAAGAAGCAGCTCAAGGACTTCCCGGGCCTCAACCTCGTCACGACAGTCTACGGCGACGATCTGTCTGACAAGTCCTATCGCGAAGCCGAAGGCCTGCTGAAGTCGAACCCGAACGTCAAGGTCATCGTCGCTCCGACGACGGTCGGCGTTCTGGCCGCTTCCAAGGTTGTCGAAGACAAGGGTCTTGTCGGCAAGGTCTACGTGACCGGCCTCGGCCTGCCGTCTGAAATGGCTGGCGCGATCAAGTCTGGTGCAACGAAGGAATTCGCCATCTGGAACCCGATCGACCTCGGTTACTCTGCCACGCAGATCGCCTACCACCTCGTAAAGGGTGACGCGACCGGCAAGCCGGGCACCGAAATCGAAGCTGGCCGCATGGGCAAGATCAAGATCGACGACAAGGGCGAAGCCGCCATGTCCGATCCGTTCGTGTACAACGCTTCGAACATCGACCAGTTCTCGAAGGTTTTCTAAGCCTCGCTCATCCAAGCAAAAACCCGGCGGTTCGCGCCGCCGGGACTTTTCATTTGAACACTGGTAAACGCTGATGAACACTGCCCTTCAACAATCCGTCGCGGGCATCAAGGCGGACGAGGCGCCCGCGATCCTCGAGATGCGCGGCATTTCGCAGATCTTCCCCGGCGTGAAGGCGCTCGATAACGTCAGCATCGCGCTCTACCCCGGCAAGGTTACCGCCCTGATCGGTGAGAACGGCGCCGGCAAATCCACACTCGTCAAGATCCTGACCGGCATCTACCGGCCGAACGAAGGCGAGATCATCTTCGACGGCAAGCCGACCACCTTCGCCAACGCGCAGGCCGCCATCGACGTCGGCGTCACCGCCATTCACCAGGAAACCGTGCTCTTCGACGAGTTGACGGTTGCTGAAAACATCTTCCTCGGCCACGCGCCGCGCACGAGGTTCCGCACGATCGACTGGAAACTGATGAACAGTCGGTCGAAGGAATTGCTCCATTCGCTTGAAAGCAACATCGATCCGACGATCCGTCTCAAGGATCTCTCGATTGCTCAGCGTCACCTTGTCGCAATTGCTCGCGCACTTTCCATCGAAGCGCGCATCGTCATCATGGACGAACCTACCGCAGCACTGTCGCGCAAGGAAATCGATGACCTCTTCCGCATCGTCGAGGGCCTGAAGGCACAGGGCAAGGCGATCCTCTTCATCAGCCACAAGTTCGACGAGCTCTATGAGATCGCCGACAATTACGTCGTTTTCCGCGACGGTCGCGCTGTTGGCCACGGCCAACTCAAGCAGACGCCGCAGGACGATATCGTCCGTCTCATGGTCGGTCGCGATGTCGAAAATGCATTTCCCAAGGTTGACGTGGCCATCGGCGGTCCGGTGCTCGAGGTCGAGAAATACTGTCACCAGACAGAGTTTCGCGACATTTCGTTCACGCTTCGAAAGGGCGAGATCCTTGGTATCTACGGCCTGATCGGCGCCGGTCGCTCCGAGCTCTGCCAGTCGCTGTTCGGTATCACCAAACCCGCATCCGGCACGCTGAAGCTTGGGGGCCAGGCGCTGACAATCCACTCGCCACTCGATGCGATCCGCGCCGGCATCGTCTACGTGCCGGAAGAACGCGGCCGCCACGGCCTGGCGCTGCCGATGCCGATTTACCAGAACATGACGCTGCCGTCGCTCGGGCGCACATCGCGCAAGGGTTTCCTGAAAGCCGCCAATGAATTTGCCTTGGCACGCAAATATGCCGAGCGCCTGGACCTGCGCGCTGCAGCGCTTTCGGTTCCGGTCGGAACACTGTCGGGTGGCAACCAACAGAAGGTGGTCATCGGCAAGTGGCTGGCAACATTGCCGAAGGTGATCATCCTCGACGAGCCGACGAAGGGCATCGACATCGGTTCGAAGGCGGCCGTGCACGGTTTCATCAGCGAGCTTGCCGCCGAGGGACTGTCGATCATCATGATCTCGTCAGAACTGCCGGAAATCATTGGAATGTCCGATCGGGTCCTCGTCATGAAGGAAGGCCTCATGGCCGGCCTCTTCGAGCGCAAGGATCTGACGCCGGAAACGCTGGTTCGCGCCGCGACCGGTAATGCTTGAGGTAATCGGAATGTCGAGACTCCTGAAAAAACGCGAAACCCTGCTCTTCATCATTATCGCGATCATGGTTGCGACCTTCTCGACGAGAGCCCAGGATTTCGCGACACCCGGCAACCTTGCGGCCATCTTCAACGACACGTCGATCCTGATCATCCTTGCACTCGCTCAGATGACCGTCATCCTGACGAAGTCGATCGACCTGTCGGTTGCTGCAAACCTTGCCTTCACCGGCATGGCCATTGCGATGATGAACGCCGCCTATCCCGACCTGCCGCTGATCGTCTTGATCCTCGCCGCGATCCTGATCGGCGCCTTTCTCGGCGCGATCAACGGCTTCCTTGTCTGGGCGCTGGAAATTCCGCCAATCGTTGTCACGCTTGGCACACTCACCATCTATCGCGGCATGGCTTTCGTCCTGTCAGACGGCGAATGGGTCAACGCGCATCAGATGACGCCGACCTTTCTCAACGTGCCGCGCACCGTCGTCCTCGGCATGCCGATCCTGAGCTGGGCGGCGATCATTATCGTCGCGCTGATCTACATGCTGTTGAAACACACCCAGTTTGGCCGCTCGACCTATGCTGCCGGCGGCAATCCGACGGCTGCGGTCTACGCCGGCATCGATGTCGGCTGGACGAAATTCCTTGCCTTTGTTCTGTCAGGAGCGCTCGCCGGGCTTGCCAGCTATCTCTGGGTCTCGCGTTATGCGGTCGCCTATGTCGATATCGCCAACGGCTTCGAACTCGACAGCGTTGCAGCCTGTGTTATCGGCGGCATCTCGATTGCCGGTGGCGTCGGCTCGGTGATCGGTACCGTGCTTGGCGCCCTGTTCCTCGGTGTCATCAAGAATGCCCTTCCCGTCATCGGCATCTCGCCGTTCACGCAGATGGCGATTTCCGGCACCGTCATCATCCTTGCCGTCGTCTTCAACGCAAGGCGCGAGCGCAATCGAGGCCGCATCATCCTGCGTGACAAGGCCGCAGCAGAGACACCAGCAGAGGTGGCAGCATGAGCACCGTCGTTTCCACCCCGCGCGAAAAGCGCGTCATCCCGGACCGCCTCGGCACGCCGTTCAAGCGCATCATGTCGAGTTGGGAAGTGCTGCTCTTCGGCGTTGCTGTCTTGATCTTCATCTTCAACTCGCTGGCATCCCCCTACTTCCTGGACGCCTGGAACCTTTCGGACGCGACCTTCAATTTCACCGAAAAGGCGATGATCGCATTTGCCATGGCGCTGCTCGTCATTGCCGGCGAGATCGACCTGTCGGTTGCGGCCATTATCGCCCTTGCTTCGACCGCGATGGGAGCGGCAGCACAAGTCGGTGTCGGGGCACCCGGCCTCGTTCTCATCGGCATCGGCGTTGGCCTGCTCTGCGGCATGTTCAACGGGTTTCTCGTTTCCGTCATGAAGCTACCGTCGATCGTCGTGACGATCGGCACGATGAGCCTGTTTCGCGGCATCTCCTACATCGTCCTGGGCGATCAGGCCTATGGAGGCTATCCGGACGATTTCGCCTTCTTCGGCCAGGGCTATGTGTTCTGGGTCTTCTCCTTCGAGTTCGTGCTCTTCATTGTGCTCGCAATCGCCTTTGCGATCCTGCTGCATGCCACGAATTTCGGCCGTCAGGTCTATACGATCGGCAATAACGACTTCGCCGCCCGGTTCTCCGGCATCCCGGTCGAGCGCGTGAAATTCATCCTGTTCATATTGACGGGCGTGATGAGCGGCGTCGCCTCCGTCTGCCTGACCTCACGCCTCGGCTCCACCCGCCCCTCGATCGCTCAGGGCTGGGAGCTCGAAGTCGTTACCATGGTCGTGCTCGGCGGCGTCTCCATCCTCGGCGGCTCCGGCAAGATTGGCGGCGTCGTCATTGCCGCCTTCGTCATGGGCCTTGTCACCTTCGGCCTCGGCCTCTTGAATGTGCCCGGCATCGTCATGTCGATCTTCATCGGCCTGCTGCTGATCATCACCATCGCGATCCCGATCGTCGCCCGCCGCCTCAAAGCCATGAGTTCCAAATGACGTTGGAAAAGCACGCCTTCAAGATGACGCTGAACCCCGGCATGGAAGCCGAGTACAGGAAGCGGCATGACGAAATCTGGCCGGAGCTGGTCGACCTGCTGCACCAATCCGGCGCCAGCGACTACTCGATCCATCTCGACCGCGAAACGAACACGCTGTTTGGCGTTTTGACCCGTCCCGTCGATCATGCGATGGCAAGCCTGCCAGACCACCCTGTCATGAAGAAGTGGTGGGCTCACATGGCCGACATCATGGCAACCAACCCGGATAATTCTCCCGTCCAGAGCGACCTCGTTACCGTCTTCCATATGCCATGACGCCGAATTACAGCCGCATCGCCGTTCTCGACATCGGCAAAACCAATGCCAAGGTCGTGGTCCTGGAGAGCGCGACCGGCGCCGAAATCGCCGTAGCGAGAACTCCGAACACGGTTCTCAAGGGTGGACTTTATCCGCACTACAATATCGACAGGCTCTGGTCCTTCACGTTGGATGCCCTTCGCTCCTTCGCGAGCGAGCCGGGTTTCGACGCCATCTCGATCACGACCCATGGCGCCTCGGCTGCGCTTCTCGACAGGGCCGGCAATTTGGCAATGCCGGTGCTCGACTACGAGCACGAATATCCCGAAGACATCAGCGACGCATATGCGCGACTGCGCCCACCCTTCGAAGAAACCTTTTCGCCGCACCAAACGATGGGCCTGAACATCGGCGCGCAGCTGCATTACCAGAAGACCGCCTTTCCTGATGATTTTGCCAAGGTGGCAACGATCCTCACCTACCCGCAATACTGGACAGCACGGCTGACCGGTGTCGCGTCGAACGAGGTGACCTCACTCGGTTGCCATACCGACCTCTGGAACCCGCGCGACGCCCGCTATTCCTCGCTGGTCGACACTCTCGGCATCCGTGACCTGATGGCACCGATCCGTTCCGCCTTCGATCCCCTCGGGCCGGTCTTGCCTGATATTGCCGAAGCGATCGGCCTCACCCGCGAAATCCCCGTTTATTGTGGCATTCACGATTCCAACGCGTCGCTTCTGCCACATCTGCTTGACCGCCCAGCACCCTTCGCAGTTGTCTCGACGGGCACATGGGTGATCAATTTCGGGGTCGGCGGCGATCTCGATCATCTCGATCCCAAGCGCGACACACTCGCCAATGTCGATGCCTATGGCCGGGCCGTTCCCTCTTCCCGCTTCATGGGCGGACGCGAATATGAAACCATCTCAGGCGAAACCGGACAGGTTGACAAGGAAAAGGTCGCCTCGGCGGTCGAGCAGGCGATAACAAAGCGCCTGATGCTGCTTGCGAATGTTGCACCGGGCTCCGGCCCATTCCCCGGCAAAAGCGCGCGTTGGGTCAACGCGCAAGACGTGACACCCGAAGAACGCTACGCCGCGCTCTGCCTCTATCTCGCCATGATGAACCAGGCCTGCCTCGATCTGATCGGAGCGCGGGGCCCGGTCATCGTGGAAGGACCATTTGCGCTCAACGATACGTATCTGACGCTGCTTGCGGCTCTAACCAACCGCGAAGTCATCGCCGTCCCCGGATCGACCGGCACGAGCCAGGGCGCCGCTCTGCTGACCGGCATCAAGCCACCTGCCGGCGCCGAACGCCATGTCACGCGAAGCCCTGTCTCCGGGCTCGACGCCTACCGTCGAGCTTGGCATGCAGCGATGGCATAGCAGTCTTTCCATAGAGACCCCTCGCTCCATCTTAGCGTTAGCTATAGGCTCGCGACTCAAAGCAAAAGGAGGAGACCTCATGGCAGATTCGGCCGCCGCACCCTTTGATCCGCGCGCGCTTGCAGCAAAACTACACGGTCTGCGCCGTTCACGAAACCAGGCACCGACCGCGGGGTTTTCCCTGCCTGCCGATCTCCGGCACGCGATGGACGCGCAGAATTTTCTCGCCGCCGATGAGGCGATCGAAAGCAACGCCTGGAAAGTGACCGTCTCGCCCGATGGGCAGGCCGTAACCGCGCCACTGCACCCTTATGTGCAGGCTGACTCAGGGGCGCAAATTCCGTGGCAGAGGGGCACCAAATTCGAGGCAGAGATCGCCGTTCGCCTAGGCCGTGACCTGCCGATCCGCCGGGAGGGCAGCTATAGCCGAGCCGACATCGTCGACGCGATCGACGCCGTTCATCTCGGTGCCGAACTTCTGGCCAGCGCCGTTGAGGAGAGCGGCAAGATCTCGTTCCTTCTGTTTCTGGCCGATCGACTGGGAAACAGCGGTTATGTGCTCGGTCCGCGCGTGCCAAAGTCGGCGGTCGACACGGCAAGCGGAACGCCACTTAAGGTGACGTTCAACGGCCAGCCACTCTATGACGCACCCGCCCAGCATCCCAAGGGGGATGTCCTGACGTGGCTCCTGGACTACGCAAATGATGGGATGCGGCCGAACACATCGCTCAAGGCTGGCGCGCTCATCACGACGGGCACGCTCTGTGGCGCGATCGAACTTCTCACGCCAGGCGAAATCGAAATTGCCTTTGGTGGATCTGCCTATTTGCGCCTGGCCCTCGTCTGACTGAGATTATCAACCTATCGATGATGGCCGGGCGATTATCATAGATTACTCACGAAGGCCGGCCGTTAGCGAAGATGTCGACGGAGCGTAATTTGACGTCGACGATTGCCCGGTCGCTGTTTGAGAATATCTTTGACGACGCTACTACCAGGTTCATCAACGTAAAGGTTCAGGGGGAGGCTCCGTTCGCGTCGGTGGAAGCAAGCCCGATCCCGAGGGGATAAAACCGAGCCGCATATCTACTCGGCATGACGTGCGCCGGCTGTTCCATCGTCGAGGACAGCACGAGCGGAGCCGCGGCTGCCCTGGCTTCGGGTGCTGTTATTGTCTTCGCTCCCCATGCGACCGCGTGGCCGCCGACCAAGGTCAAGAGCCCTTGCAGCGAATGGGCGAACTTCAAGAAATGGTATTGAGGCCAGGCTAATTCGCCAGAAAAACCCGAATTCAA
Organism: Rhizobium sp. 10N414; assembly: GCF_056394785.1. Taxonomy (NCBI): domain Bacteria; kingdom Pseudomonadati; phylum Pseudomonadota; class Alphaproteobacteria; order Hyphomicrobiales; family Rhizobiaceae; genus Rhizobium; species Rhizobium sp. 10N414. The sequence goes on from NZ_JBFTIN010000028.1 coordinate 77,223, forward strand.
GCGCTGCTGGACGCCTCACTTAGCTGAGCAGTTGCCGTGGACTTCAATACAACATGGACGATATGGTCCTCCCAACGTGCCAGCGATTCCTTCCGCTCAAAGTCTCGGTCAAAGATCGTGGAGAGCGTGAAACGGTTAGACAGGTAAAAAAGACTCATCGACGCAACGGTCATGAATATCTTGAGGGCGTCTAGGCCACTGCGCACGCTTCCTTCCTCGATCCCGCGGTCGGCCAAATTCTGCAGCTTCTCGAGTAACTGGTGATTGACCAGCTTTCCATTTGCGGATTTGGCCAGGAACCTGCCGTGGTTGAGGTTTTCGGTGCAGAGAAGGCTTACCATTTCCGGATTTGCCAGAAAATACTGCCATGTGAAGCGGGTTATCTCCGCGATTCCAAAAAGGGGCTGCGAATAATCGATTTCAAGAGCCCGCTCCGCCGCCAGCATTTTTGCGAACGCGTGGTCCAAGACAGCAAAATAGAGGCCTTCCTTGTCCCCGAAATAGTGATAGATCATGCGTTTGTTTGAGCCTGCTCGCTCTGCTATCGCGTCTATTCTTGCCCCGCCCAAGCCATAGCAGGTGAATTCGCCGGTTGCGGCGTCGAGAATGGTCTCCTTCGTTCGTTCCGGATTTCTTTTCACCATCGACTTCACTTTCGGAATCGAGCTTTGCCGATTTGCGACGAACCGCACCCTTACATATTCGGATAGACCGGCCCCTCGCCGCCCTGCGGCGGCACCCAGTTGATGTTCTGGTTGGGGTCCTTGATGTCGCAGGTCTTGCAGTGGACGCAGTTCTGGGCGTTGATGACAAAGGTCTCTTGCCCATCCCTCTCCACCCATTCGTAAACGCCGGCCGGACAGTAGCGCGTCGAAGGACCGGCATAGATGTCGTGCTCGGACGCCTTCTGCAGCGCCATGTCCTTCACCTGCAGATGCACCGGCTGGTCTTCCTCGTGGTTGGTGTTCGACAGGAACACCGAGGACAGACGGTCGAACGTGAGAACGCCGTCGGACTTCGGGTAGGCGATCGGCTTGTGCTTGGCGGCCGGCTCCAGCGAGGCCGCATCCGTCTTGCCGTGCTTCAGCGTACCGAAGATCGAAAGGCCGAAGAGCTGGTTCGTCCACATGTCGAAACCGCCGAGCGCCAC
>NZ_JBFTIN010000029.1:0-77331 GCF_056394785.1 Rhizobium sp. 10N414
TTCCAACGCACATCCAGCCGACCGTCCGCATAGGCATAGGTCTCGACATAGCGACCGACCAAACCACGCGTCACCTCTGTCTCCTCCAGCATGATCCGCTTGCGCTCGAACGAGAACGTCAGCTGCGCACCGACATAGCGCTGCTCGCGYTTGCAGAGGATCTCYKKCAAYCGATCCGGCGCCAGATTCATCGGCCGRTGCAGGTCRTCWSRSCGGGCAGGGACGATCGCAAATCGCGTATTGTAGTCCTCCACGAAGTCCSGCAAGAASGYATTGCCKGCCTCCATGGTRTCRATGCCAGAAAGCCGCAGTTCYTTGACCAACCGRTCCTGCAGCGTCCGGTTCATYCGCTCGACACGGCCCTTGGCYTGGCTCGAATTTGCGCAAAGAATCTCGATRTTTAGCTCGCAMAGCGCACGCCCGAACTGGGTCATSCCCTGGCCACCCTTGGCRTCCTTTTTAGGGACCCGGAACACCGTRTGCTTGTCGGAATAAAAGGCGATCGGAGCACCGTGATCCTTCAGGTAAAGCTCGAGCGCCTCGAAATAGCTGAAGGTGCTCTCCGAACGCACGAAGCGCAACTGCATCAGCTTGCCGGTCGCATCATCGACAAACACCAGCAGCGAGCAAGCCGGCCCGCGGTCCTCGAACCAGCGATGCTCGGAACCGTCGATCTGCACCAGTTCGCCATAGGCCTCGCGCCGCAATCGTGGCTGATGAAACGTCCGCCGCTGCTTGCGCGACAACCACAGTCCAGCATCGACCATCCAGCCGCGCACCGTCTCGCGCGACACACGCAACCCATCACGCTCGGCCAGCTTCTCCGTCGCCAAGGTCGGCCCGAAATCCGCATAGCGCTCGCCAACCAGCGTTACCGCATAATCGCGAACGCCGTCGCTGATCCGGTTGTTCGACGGTCGGCCAATCGCCTTGTGCCGGATCGACGCCGCGCCGCCAGTCCGCATCCGTTGCAGAAGCCGACGGACCTGGCGGGTGCTCAGGTCAAGCACATGCGCCGCTGACACCAGCGTCATCCGGCCGTCAATCACCTTCGACAAAACCTCGATCCGCTGCAGATCACGCTCGCTCATCGCAATCAATCCCATCTGCAATCTCCGCCGTCATCAAAACCGGGGAGAGAGTGACATTTCTACTTTGCAGAAACAGGACACTTTAACTTTGCGGCTACACCATTAGATCGGATAAGATAGATTATGGAACCATTGCGTATCTAGATCTGCGAAGAGGCTCATAACTATCAGCCGTACGCCAACATCGCCAAATCGCTTTTTCTTTCGGCGCTTATCGCTGGATGCTGATGTGCCGATTAAATCACTTCGCGCTTTCAGCGCCAGCGAAACAATAAAAACCGCGACACCTCAACAACAGGCAAACTGCGATCATTACGCCGCGCGACATCATGCAGGTCGTCAGCCGCTTTCCAGTTCGACCAGTTCGATATCGAAGCTCATCTGATCATAAGCCGGAACCACATGATCGGGCGTTTCGGCCATGACCGTGTCATAGTCGAGCGGCGTATGCATATGGGTCAGGATCGCCCGTTTCGGCTTCAGGCGCTTAATCCAGTCGAGCGATTGCTCGAGCGACAGATGGCTCGGATGATAGCGATATTGCAAGGCATCGATGATGAGGACGTCGAGCTCTTGAAGTTTTTCGACAGTTTCAGGCGGAAAGTCACTGATATCACTGCAATAAGCGACGTCGCCAACGCGAATGCCAAGCGAAAATATGTCGCCATGCTGCTGCAGGTGCGGTCGGATCGAGATCGTTCCGCCCCCGCCGCTGATCCGCACCGGGACGTCGAGGCTTCCGATGACCTTTGCTTCGACGATCGGCGGATAGTTGCTGCCGGGCGGCGTTTCAAGGCAGTAGCCGAACCCTTGTCGAATGCGGTCCATCGTCTCACGCGTGGCGTGAATCGGAACCCGCTGCTGCGCGCCATAGAAATAGCCACGCAGATCGTCGAGGCCATGGATGTGGTCGGCATGGGCATGAGTATAGAGGACGGCGTCGATGTGAGTGACGCGGGCCGCGATCATCTGCTCGCGAAAATCCGGCCCGGTATCGATGACAACGGTCGTGACGCCGCCGTTGTCATCATATTGCTGGACCATGAACGCCGCGCGGGTGCGGCGATTCTTCGGATTGGTCGGGTCGCAGGCACCCCAATCGCCAGTGATGCGTGGAACGCCGGGCGACGACGAACAGCCGAGAATGGTGAAACGCCGCCTGTAGCCCACGCTGTCAGATCCTCGGCATCTTTGAGAAAATGCGGAATGCGTTTTCGGTGGTGATCCGCGCCATCTCGGCATGGCTGAGGCCGAGCGTCTCGGCCAGAACCTCGGCCGTGTTCACGACATAGGACGGTTCGTTGCGCTTGCCGCGCCAGCGCTTTGGCGCAAGGTAGGGCGCGTCGGTCTCGACAAGAAGCCGATCCTGCGGCACCGTTTTGGCGATATCACGAAGTTCCTCCGACTTCGGGAAGGTCAGGATACCGGAGAAGGACACGTAGCCGCCCAGGTCGACGCCGATCCTTGCGAGTTCAGCGCCAGACGAGAAGCAATGGAGGATAAAGGGAAACGCCCCCTTCCCCATTTCCTCTGTCAGGATCGCAGCCATGTCTCCGTCGGCGCTGCGGCTATGGATTACGAGCGGCAGCTGCGTCTCGCGCGAAGCGTCAATGTGGCGCCGCAGCCCGGTCTGCTGGTCCTCCGGCTTTTGCGTATCGTAGAAATAGTCAAGGCCGGCCTCGCCGATCGCGACAATCTTCTCGTGGGCATTGGCCAGACGCACGAGATCTTCCGTCTGGATATCGAGCTCATCGCCCGCATTATTCGGATGCGTGCCGACGGAACAGAAAACAGACGGATATTTCTCGGTGATGGCCAGCAGCGCGTCCAGCTTGCGCACCCGCGTCGAGATCGTCACCATCTGCTTGACACCCGCGTCGTGGGCGCGCTTGACGATCTCGTCCCGCTGCTCCTCGAAGTCGGCGAAATCCAGATGGCAATGCGTATCGATCAGCATGAGGTCCTCACGCTTCCGGCGCGACGTAGCGCGGGAACACTGGCTTCGGCGCTTCGAGCGCCGTGCCTGCGATGAGGCGGCCGGCTTCGCCGAGCGCCGCGAAGTCGCGCTTGTCGGCAGGGGCCGCAACCAGATCAAGCAGCTTGCCGGCCGATTCAGGCACGAAAGGCTGCAACAGGATGGCAATCTGGCGGACGACCTCGGCCGTGACGTAGAGCACGGTGCCCATGCGTGCCGGATCGGTCTTCTTCAGCGCCCAGGGCTCCTGGCCGGCGAAGTAGCGGTCGGTCTCGGAAACGACAGCGATGATCGACGCGAGCGCGCGATGGATCAGCTGCTTGTTCATGTCGTCACGCGTCGACGCGAGCAGCGCGTCGGCCTGCGCCAGCATGGTCTTGTCCTCGTCCGTCAGCGGACCGCATTCCGGGACCTTGCCGTCGCAGTTCTTGACGATCATCGACAGCGAGCGGCTGGCAAGGTTTCCGATGCCGTTGGCAAGGTCGGAGTTGATGCGCGTGCCGATCGCCTCTTCGCTGTAGCTGCCGTCCTGACCGAAGGAGACTTCGCGGAGGAAGAAATAGCGCACCTGGTCGAGGCCGAAATGGTTCACCAGATTGACGGGATCGACGACGTTGCCGAGCGACTTCGACATCTTCTCGCCCTTGTTGAGCAGGAAGCCGTGCGCGAAGACGCGCTTGGGAAGCGGCAGCTTGGCGGACATCAGGAAGGCCGGCCAGTAGACCGCGTGGAAGCGGATGATGTCCTTGCCGATGATATGAACGTCCGCCGGCCAGTACTTGGCGCGGGGACCGTTGCGATCCTCGATGTACCCGGTCGCCGTAATGTAGTTGGTCAGGGCATCGACCCAGACATACATGACGTGATCAGGGTCGTTCGGCACCTTGATGCCCCAATCGAAGGTCGTGCGTGAAATCGAGAGATCCTTCAGTCCCGACTTGACGAAGGAGATGACCTCGTTGCGCCGCTCGGCAGGCCCGATGAAGTCAGGGTTGGCTTCGTAGTGCGCGAGCAGCTTGTCCTGATATTCGGAAAGCTTGAAGAAGTAGCTGGCCTCTTCTACCCATTCGACAGGCGTGCCTTGCGGTCCGTAGCGCACGCCATCGGCGCGCAGCTCCGTCTCGCTTCCCTGATAGTAGGCTTCGTCGCGAACCGAGTACCAGCCGGCATAAGAATCCTTGTAGATGTCGCCATTGTCAGCCATCAGGTTCCAGATGTTCTGCGACGTCTCGTGGTGACGCTCCTGCGTCGTGCGAATGAAGTCGTCGTTCGAGGCGTTGAGGAGCTGCCCCATCGACTGGAACGCACTGGAATTGCGATCTGCAAGCTCCTGGGCCGACATACCCTCGGCTCGGGCCGTCTGCTGCATCTTCTGGCCGTGCTCGTCGGTACCCGTCAGGAAGAAGACATCCTTGCCGTCGAGGCGCTGGTAGCGCGCCATTGCGTCCGTCGCAATCAGCTCGTAGGCATGGCCGATGTGCGGCTTGCCGTTCGGGTATGAAATCGCGGTGGTGATGTAAAACGGTGTCTTCTCTGTCATGGCGGCCATTCGTGTCCGGCTTACTCTATAAAATTTGTCAGCCGCTCTTAGCGCAAGTCATGGCGAAGCGAAACAGCAAGTTTCGAAAGCAGGCGATTTGCCGTTCGCCGGCGTGCTGCACTTGACTCGATTCTGGGCGCATTCTACCCAAAGAAAATTCAAAGGGCGGGCATCAGCGACGTGACATATTCAGCACTCGGCAGCACCATTCACGCGCAGGGCTCGAGGTCTCCTATTTGACCGACCTTTTCAGCTTCAATCCCCTCTATTCCCTCTCCGGGCTTCTTGTCGGCGCCTTGGTCGGCATTACGGGTGTCGGTGGCGGGTCGCTGATGACGCCGTTGCTGGTACTTCTCTTCGGGGTTCATCCAGCGACAGCCGTCGGAACCGATCTGCTCTACGCAGCTTTGACCAAGACAGCCGGAACAGCAGTTCACGGCATGCATGGCAGGGTGAATTGGCGCATTGTAGGCTGCCTGGCTGCCGGAAGCGTCCCGGCCGCCCTGCTGACGCTCTGGCTGATGGCGGGAGTCGATCGTAGGAGCGTCGAGGTCGCCCACACGATTACAATGGCCCTTGGTTGGTTGCTTGTCATGACCGCGTTTATGCTGGTCTTTCGCAAGCAAGTCCTCGCGCTCGCGCTTCGCTCGATTGGAGAGCGCTCGCCGCCCAAGCCGCTCACGATCGCCATCTGGACAATGGTCCTCGGGCTGGTGCTAGGCACCCTCGTGACGCTGACGTCGGTGGGCGCAGGGGCGCTCGGCGTGACGGTACTGCTGGTCCTCTACCCGCGCCTCGATGTTCGCGAAATTGTTGGCTCCGATATCGTTCACGCCGTCCCGCTGACACTGATCGGCGGGATGGGCTACTGGGTGATCGGCGAGATCAACTGGGGAATGCTGTTTGCCCTGCTGGTCGGCTCGATCCCCGGGATTATCGCGGGCAGCCTGATCGCACCTAAGCTCCACGAACGGACAATCCGCATCGTGCTGGCGCTGACGCTTGCCGTCGTCGCATGGAAGCTGCTGGCAACCTGATCAGGGGCCGGGCTGCTTGATATCTCCAAGGATGCTGAGGATCGTCTGCTTGCGATCCAGATTGTAGGCATCCGAAACGGTCAGCCGCTCGCCAATGTCTGAATGCAGGCGGGCCAGCCTCTCCGCGGCAGCCACCTGCCCTGCCATCGCCGCAGCCCGTGCCTTCTGCATCAAGTCCTCGCCGACGTGGCCGGTGAAAAATTCAAAGATTGTGTCACTGTCCTTCCCGGAAAGCGCATCCGCCAGCCGATGCATAGCCCTGCGGGCAGATGCCCCCTGCGCACCCAATACATCGTTGTAAGCAGCGATGATATCGCTGCCGCCGTAGTTCACCAGCTTCAGCGCCTCGCCTACGCTGCCATTTGCCGCCGCAAGCAAGTCGCGGTTGGCCTCGATACCGAGATGGGCGAGCGCCGCACCGAGAGCACTGTCGTCAAGCGGCGCGAGCTTCAGCGGCAGGCAGCGCGAACGAATGGTTGGAAGCAGCTTGCCGGGCGCATGGGAGATAAGCAGGAACAGTGCGCGTTTCGGCGGCTCCTCGAGGATTTTCAGGATCGCATTCGCGGCATTGCGGTTCATGTCATCGGCAGGATCGATGATGACAATGCGCCAATTGCCGGTGCCCGACGTCTGCGAGAAGAAGCGCCCTGCCCGCCTGACCTCATCGACCGTGATTGCGGATTTCATCTTCCCCGTCTTTTCATCGACGGGCCGCGCCAGGTGCAGCAGGTTATGCGAGGCGCCCGAGGCGATCTGGCGGCTGACAGGAGAGGCCGGATCCGGATCCTCCAACCGATCCGGCGCGCCGGCCGGATCCGGATGCGTCAGGACATGATTGGCGAAGCGGAAGGCAAGCGTTGCCTTGCCGACGCCCGGCGGTCCCTCGATCAGGATCGCATGGTGGCCCTTGCCCGACCGATACGACTGCGCGAGGAAGGCCTCGGCGTCATCATGGCCGAATAGCTTCATGTTTTCGGCTGGCCAGATGGCACCGTCAAGCAATCCCGGTCGTTCATCGTTCATGAGTTGCTTCCGCTAACTTGGTCGCTGTCGCATGCGGCAGTTGCCGCCAGACGGTCTCCAGAACCTCGGCGGCAATGACCTCTTCGGACCGCGTTGCATCGATGACGTGGCAACGGTCAGGCTCCCGGGCGGCGATATCGAGAAACGCTTCTCGGCGCTTCTCGTGGGTTTCGAGCTCCTCCTTCTCGAAGCGGTCCGGGGCGACGTCGCCAGCAGCGCCTCGCCTCCGGGCGCGCTCGAGACCCGCCAGCGCCGGCAGATCGAAGACAAGCGTGCAGTCGGGAACGATACCATTGACCGCGACGCGCTGCAGCGCCTCGATGAATTCCGACTCAAGATTCCCGGTCACGCCTTGATAGACCCGCGACGAATCCATGAAGCGATCGCAAAGGACCACCTTGCCGGTCATCAAAGCCGGCCGGATGACTTCCTCGACGTGATCATTGCGTGCCGCTGCGAAGAGGATTGCCTCCATGCGGGTTCCAAAGGCTTCGGCAGCACCCGAAAGAAGCACGTGACGCACAGCCTCGGCGCCCGGAGAACCGCCCGGCTCCCGTGTCAAAAGCACGTCATGACCGCGGGCACGGAGAGACTCAGCAAGGCGGCGGATCTGCGTCGACTTGCCCGCGCCCTCCCCGCCTTCAAACGTTACAAACAACCCAGTACCGGATGGCAATGACTAATTCCTGCATTACGGCGGTCACCCGCACCACTGCCGTACATTTAACGGAAGGCAGCGAAAAGCGAAACCGCTCGACGGTAACTCTCACCCTGAATAGCGAATTCGGCGATCAGGTGGGTTCGGGCTTATCCCACAGCCAGGAGAACAACAGCGTCTCGCCGAGTTCCATCAGCGCGTCGACGGCACGGCGGCTCAAAGAGCCAACCGCCACGGTCTCCTTCGTATAAAGGGGTACCTCACGCAACAGGCGACCGCCCGCGAAGATGCGCAGCGTCCCTATTTCATGGCCGGCCTCCACGGGAGCCATCAACGGCCAATGGTAGACGATGCGCGCCGACAGCCGCTCGGGATTGCTGATCGGTACATAGACACTCACGGGCGTCTTTGCGACGAGATCAACGCTTCGCGAGGTTCCACCGTAGACGCTTGCTTCGCCGATCACCTCGGCGTCGGCGAAAATCTGACGGCTTTCGAAGGCGGTCAGCCCCCATTCGAGCACACGCTTGGCCTCTTCGGTGCGCTCCTTGTCGGAGGCAATGCCGCCCAGGGCCATGAAGAGCCGCCGGCCATCGCGTTCGGCGGAGGCGACGATGGAATAGCCCTCTCCCTCGGCAAAGCCGGTCGCCAGGCCATCAACACCCATGCCGAAACCAAGCAAAGGATTGCGGTTGCGCTGGAAAATCCTGTTCCACTCGAAATCAGGCTGCGCAAAATAGGAATAGAGGTTCGGATAGGACATTTGCAGTTCCGCCGCCAACGTCACCATGTCGAGCGCCGTCGTCCTGCTTTTGCCGTCAGGCAGCCCGGTCGAATTCCCGAAGATGGACCGCTCCATACCGAGCGTTTTAGCACGCCGCGTCATAGCAGCCGCAAAGGCCGGCTCACTGCCGCTCATGCCTTCAGCGAGAACGATGCAGCTGTCGTTGGCGCCCTGAATGGCAATGCCTTTGATCAGATCCTCGACGCGGACGTTCGACTTGAGCGCGGCAAACATCGTTGCCGTGCGCGACGGCGCCCCCCCAGTTCGCCAGGCGTATTCCGAAACCGGATACTGCGTGTCGAGGGTGATCTGGTTCTTCGAAAGGGCGTCGAAGACGAGATCCACCGTCATCAGCTTCGCGAGTGACGCCGGCGAGAAGGTCTGATTCTCGTTCTTGGCAAGAAGCACGGTCCGGGTAGACGCCTCGACCATGTAGGCTTGGGCCGCCTTGGTCACGAATGAAGCGTTGGCATCACCGCTCGCGGCAGCGGCAACCGTTGCGAAAGGCAGAAGGCAAACACAGAGGCCAACGAAACGCTTGAACACCGAAAAACCCCACAGCTCGGTCGAGCTCGACGATGCTAACAACGGACCTGGAGCGACGCAATGGCCGCCGTTACTCGCCGCGCGCGGCGGCTGTCTTTTGACGCTTGACGGATGCCAGGATCGAGTCCTGCGTGAGGCCGTCGTTGCGAACCATCACGGCGTCGAAAGCGAGTTCGACGGTAACAGTTTTGGCGCCCTGTTCCTGATACCCCATTGCGAGAGAGCGCTGCCCTCCATAGGGGCGTTCATATGGGAAAGGGCCAAATTCCGGGAGGACGATCATCTGAGTGGCCGCCGGCTCCGCCAGGGGCGCGACGCCGCCAAAAGACGGTGACGGCATCGGCGTCGGGACAGGCGCAGCATTGTAGCGCGCGCTCGGAGTCGAGCCGGCATAGGACGTCGCCGAGACCGGCACAGGAACATTCTCCGGCTCGGGCGCGAAACCGCCGAAGCTCTGGAGCTGGTCTGCGGTTATGCGCTTGCTGTTGGAGGCGACCATGACACCGGTGGCAATCTGCCCGCCACCCGGGTTGATGCCCGGAATGCGGCTGCCCTTCGGCACATAGGAGGCCATCAGATAAGGCATATCATGCCCATCCATCCGGGCACGCCCCACATACTGGACGCGGACGTTTCCGGTACCGCTGTGCTGCAGGTCAAGCATATCCGCCGTCTTATTGGACAGGTCGATAATGCGCCCTTCGTGATACGGACCACGATCGTTGACACGCACGATAATGGACGCGCCGTTTTCCGTATTCGTCACGCGTGCATAGCTCGGCAGCGGAAACGTTGGATGCGCGGCGGAAAGGTGCATCTGGTCATAGACTTCGCCGTTCGCCGTCAAACGGCCATGAAAGGCCGAGCCGTACCACGACGCAACACCAACCTTGTTGTAGGAGAAATCTTCCTTCGGGTAGTACCACCTCCCCTTCACCACGTAGGGGTCCCCGACCATATAGCGGCCGCCGCCCTTCGGGATGTTGTTGCCGGTGGCAACACGGGGGCTGGCCTTGACGCCGTATTCCTTCTCCGAGAAATACTCCTTGCCGTGAGCGCGCTTTGTGGGCGTAGGCGAGGAACCGCAAGCCGTAACCGTTGCGCAGATCAGCGACAGCCCTACCCATCGCATTCCCGTTGCGAATGACGCCGCCCCGTACTCTCGTTTCATATGTCCCACGCCGCTCAAGACCGTTATGGTTAAGAAATCTGCCCGATCCGGGCAAGACACCCCTAATCCCACCAACCTAACGAGACTTTAATCATGCGGCCTTCATGGCAAATTTGCGAAGCATTTCGCCAAGATAGGGACAATTCTAATTAATATGGTTAATAATTCACTAATTTAAGATTCTGAATAACGCAGTCGGTTCAGCCCGGCTGGGCGTTTCAGCAACGGGGAGCTTCTCCCCTCCGCGGCCCTTCGGGTACCGTACAGAACCAGTTGACGCTGCCGCCGAACGGCTTTAAACGCTGCATAGCCTGAGCTGATGGCGTCAGGCAACCGCAGGTGCGCGGGTTTCGAGCCCGCTTCAAATCAACTGCATGGAAGAGTGTCCGAGTGGTTTAAGGAACCGGTCTTGAAATTCGGTTCACGGCATCCTCCATCGCCAACAGTCATCCTCGGACATACTGAAGCGTAAGGCGAAGCACCAACCACGGTGCCTTTTTGTACTATCGCATTTGATATCGTGCTACCGAGTTGGGTAGCAAAATGGTAGCAAATCGTTCCTGCGATGTTCACCTAAGGCTTCCGTTCTCCAGTCTCGCCGCTACCTCTAGTCTTCGCAATCCCTTTCGCGCTCCAGAATCGACACCATTTCCTTTAGGGCTTCGATCGTTACTACAATCTCGCAGAGTTTTCGGTCGTTATCTCCGGCCCCTGCCATAACGTTTATAGAGACCGGTGTTCCTAGCTTTTCGTTCTCGGGATAATACCCCGTAGATGCCTGCCCAACGGCCCCGAACTGCAGGTATCGATCCGAGACGACACAATTTACGGCTCGAGGGCCGCGCCTATTCCAAATTCGCCGCCAAGTGCTCACTGGAAATCTTATCGGGCCGCTGTTCATTCATTTCTCCTGTGAAAGCTTCAAAGGAGCTTTGCGCAGCGGAGACTGTTTGACAATTGATGTGGTGCCCGGGCCTCGACTTCGAACCGCACGGAGCCGTGTCAGGCGGCCCGCACCACGGATTGTCGACGCTTCTTGCATTTCCTGAACCATGTGATCGCCAATGCTCTCCAGAAAGTAACCTTATGGCTCGCGGCAAAGATTTTAGCTTCATCCTCTGCAGTGAAGAGCAGATCGACGATGGCGTTAGTGAGATCCTCCGGTGTGATGAGGTCCGCATATTCGGGATCGGTCATCAACAACTCGACGGCCTTGATCTGGGTTGCGGTTAGTGGCCCGCGCTCGGCATTTGCCAGAACCTCAAGGATTTCCCGTGCCATTTTAGAGCCGCGTCTATTTATCAACGCCTCTATCTGCTTTACCGCAATGGTCTGTCGGGAGCCTGTGCCGGTGTACGAGTTGGTTGCCTTCAAGACTTTGATATTCGCCCGAGTGCAAACCAGCTCAAGTGTCTGCGCATCTTCGTCAGCAGCTGCTAGCGCGGCTTGGTGAAGCTGCAATGTTGTGACGCCGAGGCGATCAGTGTTTTGCCCAATGAATGCCTTTGCTTGAGCTATGGTATCTTCGGCATCAACGATCATAACGGGTATCAACGCGACGTGCGGATTGGAAGCGGCGGCGATTGCAGTATGCTGCCCATCCAAAACCTTCAGAATTGTGCGGCCGTCGCATTCCGCATACGCGCAGACAGGCGGTTTGAATTTTGCCCAATCAAATCCTTCGATTATCCGCCGGATCTGGCGAAGGCCTTTCTCGCTGACGTTCCGCTGATAAGCAGGATCCACGTGAAGTGTAGCTGGGTCTACTACCTCACATATGGGCATTCCAGTTTCAGGCGCCATCGGCACCAAGCCTGCAACACTTATAGGGGCAATCGGTCGGATGTTGTCTTGCATGGGAACTCCCTCACCTTGGTGTGGGGAGACTGAGATTTCGCCGGCCAAGAAGATAACCGAGATTTTGAATAGCCTTTCGGCGGCCTTAAGCTCCACAGCTTGGCGGTCCGTAATGGGTCATCCTGTGGAAAACCGCCTGAGGCTTGACCGCGCTCTGCGCCATCGCCATTTCTTCAGTTGCTCGGGCGGGAGCATTCCAACAATCCATCGACATCATGCGGCTGTCGGCAACCTCTTCAAGGAGAGGCGCTATGCGCGTGTCTGCCTACCAACCCAAACACAAATGGCGCCGCACGAAGCTCGACGACAACGACGTACCGACGGATAACGACTGGTCCGGGTATGACGGGGAGATTGTCGTGGGGAGGATTCAGAGGCAGCCGCACGGCCCGATGAAGGGCAAATGGCTCTGGTCGGCTCATGGGCCGAGGGCGGCTAAGCGCCTTCTTCCGCATCAAGGCTATGAAGCCGAAGGCCGGGAGGCCATGCGGAAAGTCGAGGAGTATTATGATAGGCTGCTGGCAGCCAATGGCTTAAGCCCCGGCGTCAAGTGATCGCTGCCCGCGCTTGGCCTTGGGTCGCTTCTCGCCCCGCACCTGTATGTATTCTTCTTTGACCATGAGCATCTCAGCGGCCAGAGCTGCGGCGACGAAAGCCGCACGAGCCTGCTCCGGGTCTCTGTGGCCTTCCATGGCCTCAAGGCACATGGTTTGCGCAACCACCCATTCCTTGCCACGATGATCTTCCGGCCACCGGTAAAGCAGGCTGTAGGCCAGATCGCTCAACGTACAGTGCCGGCGCATGTTGATGCCCTTGCGCTTTTCAACGCACACCAACACGTCGCGGATACTGATGTGCTCACCTATGTATTCTGCCATTCACGTCACCTCTGGCCGAATCAGGTGAGCATAAAATCCTGCCAGTCAATACACGTTTTTAAGATTCTTCTAATTCGTTCGCTAGGTGACAAAGCTAGTCGCTCTCCCTACACCGCCTTTAGAAACTCCAGCACCCGATGGAACGCGCCAGCCAAGGTGATGCCAAGCGCCGTGCCGCCGATCCCTACGACGCCCAGAGCACCCAGCCCCATGAGTTTCCATCGCTTCACGTCGTCGGTAACTGGGCGCATCTCTGAGACATCCTCCTGAACGGCCGCGACATTCCCCTCGACTTTTCCGAGCCGATCAACAAGCTGATCCATCCGGGAATGCACAGCGGCTCGGCTGCTGTCGGATTTAATTTCGGATTGCCGAAAGGCGTCACGCAGATTGCGGACCTCGGCGAGCACTTCCCCCATCTGCTGATGCAGACGCGGATCATATTCCGTTGGCGTCAATTCCCCTGCCCCTTCAAATGCGCATTCAAATGCACTGTTTCGATGCTGCTATTTGCTTCGCCACTTGGCGAGGATCTGCTCACCGGCCTTGCCGATGAAGAGAGAACCGACGATAGCCCCCATCCAATCGCTCAGTGGAGGCGGTAAAGCGGCGATAGTCCATTCCTGGGGGTATGCGCAGTCACGGCACCAAAGCACGCTGTAGACGCACACAGCGCCGAACCAGAAGCCAGCCGGAGCGAGGAATAGGACCGGGAACCACCAGCCTCGACCGGTGAGCACCTGGGCCTGTGCGTTGACGTAGCTCTGCACGGCCTCCGTCTTGATCCGCTCGCGCTCGGTCGTGGCATCGGTGTTCTTGTCGATCGTATCGAGGATCCGGTCCAGCGGCCCTTTAAAGAAGCCGAGGATGAGAGACCCGATCATCTCTTCCAGCCCATCCGGTGGGCGATGACATAGGCCAACTCAGTCAACGCCCCAATGCCCAAGCCAGCGAGCATAAGCACATCCGGATCGGTCGCGAGGGTGTTGCCAGTCCCGGCGTCGAGGAATCCCTTGGCGATGAGTGCGCCAGCGATATACCGGCATGCAATTCTTGCGATAACAGCGGTCATGCTTCTTTCCTCGTGAAAACGGCAGCAATTGCCTTGATGATAGCGGCTAGCCAGTTGCCATCAGAAACCTGCTGCGGCTCGATGGTGGCGATGGGCTTGGGGATTGGTGCCGGCTCTGGAGCGGGTGTGACAACTGGAACGCCGCCAGCCTCTTTGATGGCCGAAAGGAAGGCCGCGTAATAGCCGCCGATCAGTTCCCACTTGTCGGTCACGTTGACCGTGCGGCGCGCGTTCTTGAGGTCATCAGGACCGTTTGTGGGCAAGTAGGAGGCAATCCCCTTCCCGGCTCCGTTCCATCGGCCGTCAAGAAGTCCCTTGATCATCACCACGGCCGAGATGATCGGATCAAGCATCTTGTCGGGATAGGCCACGAGATCATAGGCGGCGTCGGCTGAGGACGTGTCATAGTTCTTCAGCCAGGTGAGCTGTACCTGTCCGCGACCGTAATAGACATGGCCGTATTTGCCCGCTGGCTTGCCATACTCTCGCTTGGCGACGATCCGGCGGGCGCTGGCGTCATCCTTCGCAAACCCCTCTCTAACTGGAACCATGCGGGCGCCGGTCTCGTGGTAGGCCGTGGCGAGAGCATAGGCGAGCGTCTTGTCTCGTCCATCTCCATGAGTGGCGAAGGCATCCAGAATGCCGTTGATACCGTCCACCTGCGACTGGCTGAGAGACGTGCCGAGGATGCCAGACGTGCGACGGCGCAACGCGGCGAAAAATACCGTGCGGTCCATAGAGAAGTTCCAGATTTGAATGTTGTGGTTTCCCGCACTCGACTCTCGGTCGGGGGAAACGCCCATTACATTAGAGTTTTCCACTAGCGGTAGGCTTGGATACCACTATTGCAGTACGTGCGATCGATGGCCGGTTGTGCTTTCATAGGCCGCGGCCCGGATGCGGCCGTTTCCTGTGACAATGCTCTGAGGTCCGCGAACACCCCTGCGGACCTCTCACTCACTCCCCAAAGTGTTGAGCCCATCTATGCAAACGAAGAGGTCGCGCTTTTTCAGTGGTGCGATATCCTCGTATAGCTTGCAGATTTGTCTGTGAGCAGGGCACCGCACACGGCCGAGCGGAACCCCAACGCGACCACTGTGCGCCTCTGTCAACAGCCAGGCCGCTGCCCGTGCGGCGGCCTCGGCGTTGTTTAGAAAGGCTTGGCCTTGAGCAAGTACCGCCCCGCAATGGCCTCGTGCTTCCATCCGAACCAGCGGCCCTTGTGGCGATAGCCGAAGATGCGGCGGCCTGATTTCAGTTCGATCGCGGTCCAGTAGGAGACCGGCGGGTAAGGCTCGCCGCTCTTGAAGATCAGCTTGGAGCCGTCCGACGGATATCCGAGGATGAACCCATTGAACCGGCCGCCGGGGTTGCGGCAGATCCAGCAGACCCGCTGCCACCAGAGCTTTGCGCCCTTGGCGTTGGGATCGTAGCCGTCGATCGATTGTTCTATCCCGCCGTCAAGGCTGGCGTCGTGGGTATAGAGCAGCGAGAAGAGGCGAACCTCATTCTTGCCCGCCATCATGGAGATGCCAGCAATCACCGGGGACAGAGACCACGCTGTCAGCGTCACCAGCCATGATATAGGCATGAGGAAGGGATAGATCGCGACCGATAGCGGCGCGAGCCGGAAGATTTTCCAGAACATGGAGAGAGCCTTAGAGTTGCGAAGCAGCCAGGAAGAAGGCGTCGATCTGTTCCGGCGTCATACCGAGAGTCTGGCCGAATGCGTTGGCCATTGGAGACGACCGAACAAACTCACTCACCGCGAACAGCATTTTGGCACCGAACTGCTGCTCGGCAGCCAACGTGCTGATGAAGGCTGTGATTGCCGTCGGCAAAGCCCCCGTTGTCACGGCAGCCAGCGCCTCGTTTTCCGTAATAATGCTGGCAATCGCTGCCTGTTGGAAGAACTGCCGACGGCTGATCGGAGGGATAGGCGGGGGCGGATTGAGAAAGGCCACAACGTCCGAACTGTCTTCAGGCAATTCCTCTTCCGCCACGCCTTCGCAGACGTAGGCATAGACGCCATCTATCTTGCCATTACTGTCGCGCGATACAAAAACCGTCATACGTTGATCCCCCTGTCGTCCCACCAACCGAGACTAATCATGGTATTCGAGCTAAACGTCCCAGAGCTTGCAGACGCAAGGAACCGTACTTGGGCCGACGTGTTCGTGTAGACGCACTCAACTATGGTAGTGTCGAACTGAGACCCGTTCGCGCTCTGGAATGCGATATTAGGCGATGCTAAATCTCCATCGCCTATTTGGTTCCCACCAGCGGAGGCCGCGCTCATGCCAATGGTCGATGACAGGATCGGTCGGGTGCGAATGCCGACTGGAGCCGTACAGGTCAGAAGGATATTGCCTGAGCCGCCTGTGCTTGATCGGATAGTTACGGGGGTTGCCAGCAGGTACCGATTGCCGATCTGTGTGAATGGCAATATGGCGGCGCTGGCCCGAATAATCGACCCGATGCGGCGCTTGCGATCGTAACTCGTCGGCATCGTTGGCGACGTTGCTGATGCCGAGAACAGTGCGTCCACAACTCCCGTATCGGATCGCTGGATGAGCCAGATATGGTAGGTGCCGTTGGCGATCGAGCCGGTATCAAGTCCACCGTTGCCGGTGCCGACTGCCCAGACTGCATCGAGGCGCTTGGTGAGGGCTGAGGCAAGCGTGATCAATGTGGGGGTAGCCGCATCGCTTGCGGCCGTGCCGGCCGCAATGTCAATATCATTGGTGGCATCGCTGACGTTGTTGGAAGTCGTCAGGCCATTCAGCAGTCCCGATAGCTGGAGGCCAGCCGGGTTTTGAATGGCATTGTAGTTCATGTCGAGCGGACCTGACATCTTGGTGCTTGGCCGCGTCTGCGCGCCTGTCGCAGTATCAATCGTCAACACTAGCCGGTCATTCACGCCGTCGTAGAAATAGTACGTGTGCAGGCCAGCCGTTGCGGTGCTAAGCCACATCGTACCGGCCACCGCATAAGTGGGGCGCGAGGCCCCACTATGCGACGAAATCTGTGCGTCAAAGTTATCATCGATGCGGCCGGCCATTACATCCGGCGCCACCGGCCCGGAACGCGGAACGCCAAAGATTGGTGCTTGGGTCATTGAACTGTCCCGTATCCTTTCGCGACATAGTCAAACGTGCGGGCGATAGAGGTCCCTGCACTGTTCTTGAACTCGATGTGAAACCCGATCTCGTCCTTGCCGGTGATCAGGTAGTAATCGCCGGTTGCCAGCCCCTGCGCGGCGATGGAAACGCCCTGCAAATGCTTGAACGATGGCGTAAAGGCGATTGCCAGCCCGCCAGGAGGCACGACGATATCGTTGCCGGCGATCACACGATCCGGCATGTCGACCGTGACCGTGAGGCCATCAACGATCGGCGTGATATCCGCTTGACTGCTTTCGAGCGCGGCTCGAAAGCGATAGCCCCTTGCCGACACGTCGCCTGTTACTAGCGGCGTCCAGCCAGACCACACCGGTGTTCCAGATGGATCATCATCGGTCGTTGATATCTCGACTCCGACATTCCATTTGCTGCCGATATCGCCAAAGAAGTCGGTTCGATCGAAGAAGTCGTTCAGCGCAAAGAAGTCATCGCTGGACCATTGGCCGTGCGCATCAATCTGCGCCGTTATGCGGGAGGTGTAGACATCTACGAGATCAACCACATTGGTGAAATAGTAGTAGCCAAGCGGCAGATATCCCTCCGACGACAAGAAGAAATCTGCCGGCGCGAAGAAGTCCGATGGCGCGAAGAAGTCGGACGCCACTCCAAGCCTAAGCGCCGAGCCGTCGAAGAACGTGCCATCCTTGACGCCGGAGAACGGTGCCACCTCTTCCGCTTCTTCAACGGCATTGAATGCGGTGAGGCCGTCGATCGTGCTTACAACGATTGCTGGGTTGAGCGACTGAAGGCCAGAATAGCTGATCGCCTTGATGAGATACGTTCCCATCAAAGGCGGCACATGTGCCTGCGGCCCGATGACAGGCGAGCGCAGTATCGACGCCGTTTGCCACGTCACGAAGGCCGATGGCACCGGTGAATAGCGGATCTCGTAGTGGGAAATCCCCGTCGATGCATCGACCGCATCCCAAGTCAGCGTTGCCAGATCTCCGGCTACGGCAATCCCGAAACCGGTCACATCGGCAGGAACCGTTGAGAAGATGACGGCATTCACCGCGGCATTCAGCCATCCGGACAATTGGCCGTTGGCAAAAATTGCCCGAACTCGGACATCATAGGCGCCGGGATCAAGACCGGGAAGATCTGCCTTTGTCGAACCTACAGTAATCGACGGGGCCCAGTTTCCAGTCCCCTTCGCCGCATACTGGACAATGTAATCGGTGACCTTTCCAACATCAGGAGCGAACCACGACAGCGTCAGAACCGACGTCGGTGGAGCCGTCGTCCAGATGCTCTCCACATAAGAAAGCGCGGTTGGCTTATGCGAACGGTAATCCACCAGAGGCGGAATGCCAGTCTGGAAAGGCGGAATCGCTCCCTCGTCAGCATGAATAATGGCAGGAGCGTCGTCGACGAGCTCGAGCTTTGCCGACAGGTCAGCCTGCGGCGTGATGCTCTTGACGCGAAGAACGACGCTTTCCATGCCGTTCTCGCCGAACTGCACAAGGTCGCCAACGGCTGGCAATGCGCCAGAGTCGGAGAACGTGAACTGCGTGAACTCGCCATCGATACCTGCGACAGTGCGAACCAATGAAGAACCGTCGGCAAGCCGGAAGCGCATGGAATAGTTCTTGCCAGCTTCCATCGGCAGCGTATCGTCAAGCGTCACACCACCCGCAGAGACCGCCTTAACACGGGCAGCGCCGAGACCCCAAAGTACCACGTCATGGTTGACGCGCACACGGTCGCCTCTGGTGCATACGAGGTGTTCAAAGTCGGTCGTCAGGCTGTAGGTTTCGCGCTGGAGACGAAGCTGGGCGAGATGATACCGGCCGTGCCGCCAAACCAGATCTGAACTGGTGATGCCTGGGAAGTCCAAGCCCTCGAATTTGGTGGCGTTCGCTTCCGAGTATCCATCGTCATAGACAACGCGCTCATCGTTCAGGAAGCCATTGTCACGATTGATGAAGTTGACCCTGAAGCCATGCGGCAAGTCGGCATAGGCGCGAACCGACGAGAAGCCAGACGAGTTGCGCGGCGTGAAGTGCTGCACAATGTCAGAGCCGGCAACATCCCAAACCACACCCCACTTCCCATCTCGGAACGAGACGGAAGCGCGGCCTGCGGCGGCGATCTCGGTCAGCCGGTCGTAGACCGAAACCTGATCGGTGCAGACCTTGTCGTAGAAGAAGCCCTCAGCCGCGCAGTAGTCGTGCCAATCCTGAATGCTTTCGAGATCGATCGATGCGTCGGCGACAGGACGAGCGTTCGCGTTACCCTGCAACACCTGCCTGAAGTGATCGGCGGGGTTGCGGGTTATCTGACCACCTACCCACGTCGACCCATTCCACGAACGGATCAGCGGCGCGGCCATGAAGTTAAGTTGATTGACCGTGCCGTTGAGTTCATTCGTTGCCTTGACGCGGAGAGCAATCAGCGTCAGTGGTTTGCTGAAGTTGATGGATGGCTGATCACGCCGGCCACGGAGAGCCGTCCAGTAGGTTGCCTCCGCAACTGTATCGTCGCCAACGTAGTCCGCTGAGACCTTTCGAATCCGAACGTCATACTTCCCGCGAGCCACCGAGGCCGCGTAGGAGCGGCGAATGGCTTGTGCAGAGGCGGCATAAGCTTCCACAACGCCAAGAGATACCCATGCGCCAGAACCAGCCAGTGCGTACTGGATCTCGATTTGCACAAGGTAGTTGACTCGATTGCCGTCCGACTTCTTGTAGCGATAGACGCCATTCGGCCAACTGATATCGACCGAGAACTCGTCTACGTCGTCAGCCGTCGTGCGCTGAACCCAGCCACTGGCATTATCCAGAAGGACAGAAATGCTCTCTTCGTAGGCGGGGATCGTGTAGAGCGTTGGCGACTGAACAGTATGATCTGGAATAATCTCGTACGTCAGCCCCTCAAACGCACTGACGGGAGTTTCGGCGATCCTGAGATCCCACAACGACATGGGTCCGTAGCCAACAACAAACAACTGCCGCAGATACTGATCGTCGCCGACGATTTCCGTATAGGAACCAGCCGCATAGGGCGGCGAGACCCGATGCACGCCGAAGATCTCGGGGATAGCACCATACTGCTGGTTTTCGTTCTGCGCGCCGCCGATCGAATAGAGTGTCTTGGTCTTGTCTTCGGCCTGCTGCTGTGGCTTTGCAACCGGGAACAGTGCGTTGATGGCAAGAGACCCGGCCATCGTTATACCGGCGCCAATCAGGCCTATACCCGCTGATGTTGCGAAGAACCCGCCGATTGCCGCACCGAGAACCGGAGCGAGGAAAACCGCCGCAATCGCCACAACAACACCAAGGATGCTACGAAGCGCGCCTTTCCCCGGAACCTTAACGATGGAGACATTCGCCCCTGGCTTGACGCGGACCCGAGACCAGTTGTTGAACTCGATCGAATGGCCGTTGATCGTCACGTAGAGGCGGCTCGGCTCGATCCCGCACTCTTCGATGATCTCGGCAATCGACAGGCCCGCCGGAACCCGCACGTGCTCGCGGTGCTGGCGAAGCGGGGACCGACGCAGATAGACATCCACGTCCTCTCCCGGCGCGAACAGCTCCGCGCGTCGTTCTTCTACGATTGCCAGCATTCGTTGAACCTATAAAATCCTGAAATCCGGTTCCGCCAGCGCATGTCGCCGATACGGTCAATGACCGAAGGGTGAGGCCCTTCGCTGTGGAGCATGCGCCCCTGCCCCAGGAATACGCCGACATGGCTGTCATGCCTTCCAGCCCGCATCAGGACGCAATCACCGACTGCGGGCGTCTCCACCTGCTGCCAGTGCTTTTCGCGCTCCGCGGCGATCAGTGGGGCGATGCCGCTATGTTTGAATTCTCGGGCATCCATCTCAACCGAGTAAGCCGGTACCGGTGTGCCAAGCACGTCGCGATAGTAGAGAAAAAGGATGCCCCAGCAGTCCGCGCCGGTGTATTCGCGCCCGTGCGGCACGTAGGGAATCCCGATGAATTGTTCCATCAGAACAGGCCGGGGAAGCTGCCAGGCGTAAAAAGCTGCGCCGGATGTGGCTCGTTGATCAGTCCGTCGGCGACCAGTGTTGCGGATATCCGGCCTTCGTCTAGCGTGACGTCCGAGAGTTGCAGCGCCGGCAGCTGGATTTCGACGGCATCGAGATCGGAAGCAAGCACTATCTCAACCATGATGCTGGCCGGTGTGGAGATGCTGCGGAGGATCGCCACCAGCGAGCGATCCGTGTTGTCCATACTGAGATCAATCCGTGGTGGACTATCGCTCTTGTCGTCCGGCAGTGTGAACTCGAACGGTAGAAACAAATACTCGTTGCCGCGGCTCATCGTGCCGTAGATCAGCGGGTCATTAGACAGACGCGTGGTCGGGTCGCTGGATAGGTAGATCGGCGCGTCCAAATCCTCATGCGTAACGGTCAGGAGGCATATGACGACCTCTTCTGATTCCTGATCGTAGAGCCCGGCGATGAAGCCAGGCGACAGGTTGCGGCTCATGCTGCCTCCATTCAGGGCAAGACTTCTAGCGCGAGCGAGACATACCACTTAGGGCCCGTGCGGCTCGCTTTGTGAGGAGTCGTCAGCCGTACGAGATTTGCAGGGCGCCCGAGCTGGTCAGGGAAGATGAAAGCCTTCGCGCCATCGAGAAGGTCCGTTTTCACGAAAGCCATGAACACCTGGTATTGCGTGGCGGACATGACCATCTGCCCGCTTTGCTTCCAGACGTTCGCAGTCGTCCTGCGGCGGGCCTTTGCCGGCCCTACCGAGTTTTCAGTGCGCAGCAAATTATCCGCGCCCTCCTCTTCATACGAGGTGAGCGTGAAGCACTGCGGGAGTTCTTCGGGCCATGTCGGGGTGGTCATCTCTTGGCAAGGCCTCCTCTAAGACCAAACTGAGACTGCACCGCGTTGCGCGAGCGTGAGCCGGGAGTCGACATCTTGTCAGCGACTAGCTCGTCAACGACCACGTCAATTTGCGTACCTCTGGAAGTCTGCTTTGATTGCTGACTTATCTGGGCGGACGAGTTGTTGGTGATGTTCACAACGACGCCCTCCCCTTTCGCAGATCCTTTCCCGGCGAGCTTGGGTAGTGTCGGCGCGCCGACCAAACCACCACTAGCGTATCCCTGTAGCCGCCGGAGATTGGCAACACCGATACGTCGGGTGGCCTCTGCGTCGAAGACATACTCGCCCTTGTGAACAACGCCCGCCGGTTGGTATTTTCCACCAGCGCCGGTGTAGCCGCCCTTGTCGAATCCATTCGTCAGGAAGCTCCCGAGCGTCGTGTTGGCTTTGAACGCGCCGCCACCGAAGTTGAAGATACTGCCGAATCCGTCGAAAGCAGCGTTGAGCGCCATGTCGAGCAGCTTCTCCGTGACTTTGTCCAAAGCGCCTTCAAGCGCCTCGGCCGCGGACTTGCCTTCGCGAAGATCCGAGATGAACCCGCCGACGGCATCCTTCGCGAGCGACTTGAAATCATCGGCGCTTTGTCGAACCAGATCCTGACTGTGAGCGAGCTGCTCGGCCTCGGCGCTGGCAGTGGCGTACCCGTTGGCGAGATCGAGCATGGCTTGCGCCTGGTCTCGTGCTGCTGGGGATAGTCCATCGAAGTTTCCTGCCAGAAGCTGCGAGACGTCCTTTAGTTCCTTGCCCACGGCAAGCCCGGACTTCTGCGCTGCGGTCAGCAGGCTTGCTGCTGCGCTCGCTCTTTCTGAAGCGTAGCCGTAATCATCAATGAGCGGGTTGACGGAAGCCTGCGCCGCCGCCTCTGCCTGAACCGCGGCAGTCCGCTCCTTAATTTGCTCGATCTCACGCTGGTAGTCGCTTTCGCCTCCACCGCCACCACCGCCTCCGCGCTTGCGGCCGCCTCCACTACCGCCGCCTTTTCCGCCAGTGACTGGAAAGCTCGCGAGCGAGACTGGCTTGACCCTTGCAGGCTGATTGCTGAGCAGGTCATCCTTGTTCTTGCCGGCGAACTCCGGGGCGTTGATATTGGCAACGCTACCGGGCGTGATGCTTATTGAGGGGATGGTGGCCGGCATATTCGCGGCTGCCGCCCGCACGTTGGCAAGCGCCGCCTGCACTTCACCAAGTCGGGCAAGAGCCTCAGTGTTGTCGAACCCTAACGATGTGTTGAGCGCGATGCGCTCCTGAAGCACCTTGATCTCCTTTTCGAGGCTTGCTGTCTCGTCCTTCGCTTCAGAGGCATCAAGATTTATGATGTTGCCATCGCTGTCGGTGACGCCCAATGCTTTGTTGAGGTCGGCGAAGAAATCAGAGTTCCCGATGCCTCCCAAGAAGCTCTCAAACTCTGCTTTGGCCGACCGGATTTTTTCGATCAAGCCGGACACGTTGAAGTCTGCAATGGCCTGCGCCGCCGTATTGATGCCACCCGCAAAGCGTTCGCTTGCGCCGGTTGAATTATTGAACTCGCGCGCGACGTCGATAAGAGCGGTCTGGAGGTTAGTTGTCGCTTGCGAGACTGTAGTCGTGGCACCAGCGACCTTCTGCTGAAGTGTGGGCGCGCCGGCCTCGAATGCGCGAAAGAAAGCCTCCGAAGAAACTTTGCCGTCTACGATCAACTGCTTGAGCTGAGATACAGAGCCGCCCGCCTCCTTGAGACCAGCAGCAACAGCCTGGGCAATCGTGGGGACGCCTTCTAGGATCGAATTGAACTCTTCAGCATGGACCGTACCAGAGCCAAGAGCTTGCCCGAGCTGCAGTATAGAGCCGGAAGCGGCGACGGCGTCGGTGCCGGCTACTCGCATAGCCAGAGCCACGTTGTTGCTGAAGTTGGTAATCTCTACGCTGGAAACGCCAAGCTCCTTCTGAGCTTGAGCAACTTTGGAATACAGCCCGGCGAGCGTTTCTATAGGAGCGCCGTTCGCTAGCGCCGCCTTTTGTAGGTTCTGGTAAACCTTCTCCAACTCAGCGCCAGAGAGACCGGCGACCTTGAGAGAGTTGTCGATGCGCGTAGCTGCCTCGGATAGCCTCAGTATCTCTTGAGCAGCCTTGCCGGTGGCGAGGCCAGCGGCGATAGCCACCCCTGCTCTAGCAAACGAGAGACCGATGCCCTTTGTAACGGAGTCCGTTTTCTTCTGGATTGCGCCCAGCCGTTGGTTGGTCACACCTTGGGCCCGGTTCAAAGCGCTCTCGTACTTTTTGATGTCCGCCGAAAGCTGGACAACAAGACGCTCAAGGTCAGTTGCGGGCAATCTCGCCTCCTGCTAACGTGCAACCTATGGATGGATTTCTCAAAATAATCGGAATGGCGGTATTCGTGGTCGCCTTGGGTGCAGTTGTCGTTCTCGCAGCCTCGACACGGGGAGCCGGAATGGCAGCAATTGTCTATGCGTTGCCAATTATGGTCAGCGGCGCTGCGACCTATGCGCTCGGGGCAATTCTCTCGAACCTGATCGCGATCAGAGATGCCTCAGAGAGGCAGGCCGCGGCATTGAGCGCTCTAGTGGCTCAGCAGAGGTCATCTACTCCTTCGACTTGAGCCACTCGAAAAGTTCGTCTGCCTGCGTGTCGCTCATCCTGCCGTCTTCGCGTTGGTGAGCATCAGCGGCGGCGTAGAACTGCCACATCGACATTGCATTCACTTGCTGCGGCGTGAACCCCATCAATGATCCAACGCCGTAGATCGCGCCAAACCTAAGCTTGCCGTTTGGCAGGTCGTCTATTCGACTTCCGCTTGATTTGGCGCTTCGGCTTCCCCCAGCTTCTCATCCTCCGCTCCGATCAGGCCTGCCGATAGGATCGCCACGGCGTATGGATGGCTTTCGAGCGGCGGGCGAGCTTCGACGTAGGACCGGACGAGCTTGAGAGCTTTGACCGGCTCCATCCCGCCGCCAATCAGGCCGAGGCGGATCACATTGGAGATGTCCTCGATGCGCCATTGGTGAAGGTGCAAACGGTTGAGGACCACGTAGGGGCCTGCATCCGTCTTTTCCTGTAGCTCGGCAAGTTCGCCCCACCCCAGGCGGAAGACATAGTCGCCATCCGCCCAAGCAATCTGGATCTTTGCGTCCCGGCTCACGGGGTCACCGTGCGAACGAGTTCACCATCGCTCTGCATCTCGACGTTCAGCGTGACGCGGCCGCCTTGCTCTGCGCCGATCTCAATCTGCGAGATGTGCATGAGGCCAGTCCAGGTGATCGTCTTCGCCGGGAACTCGAGTTCGATCTTTACCGGCACGCTCTCGACGCTCTCAGAGGCATCAAGCCACTTTTCGGCAGATTCGACAGCCGCAACGCCTTCACCAGAAATTGAGGCAGAGAGCGAGCTAGCGTCGCGACCGACCCACGCGACCTTATCCGGATCGTCACAGTCCGGAAGATTGACGTCGGTGAGATCCTTCGTGAGCGTCAAGCTCTTGGAGGTGAACCCGCAGGGCGCGGTGTAGACGATCGGTTCAGCATCGTTGCCGAGGAGAACTCGGAACTTGCCAAAGCGGGCAGTAGTGGGCTGTGCCATGGAGTATCTCCTTCAATGGCGGTTGCGGTTAGCTTCCAGCAGCGACTTCCTTCGCCGCCTTATTGATTGCTCGGGTGACGCGGCTTTTGATGCGCTTCCGATTGGCTCGAAAACTGACGTAGAAGAACGGCCTCGGCGGTTGTGCGGGTATCGTCGCCCCGGCGAACTTCCCACCGGCGGTGTGCGCGCTCGTGCCGAACTCGATCCAACGAGCGTAGAAGGCCTCACTGTTGCCGGCGTAGATCGTGATGGTGAGATCACCGCCGGTGCTCTCAATCTTACCGATCGCCATTGCACCCTTCGGGGCGCGGCCGTAAGTCCAACCGATGCTGTCGCGCAGTGCGCCGGTATCGTCAGCCACCAGCGATTTCGCCAATGTGACGATCTCGTCGGCACCGGCTTCCATCGCGTCTTTGATTCGCTGTTTCACTTTTGAAGGCAGTCGATCAAGCTTTGCCTGAAGTCGCTTCAAGCCCTCTATAGTGACCGTCACGTCTCGGCCTCTTCAATGATCGCCAAGATCTGGACGGTGCCATGCTGCGTGGTGGGGTCCGGATCATCAACCACGCGCCAGAGACGAACCTCCATCGTGGCCAGCGCCATCTCGTCGAGCGGGAACTCCTTCTGATGAAGCGACCGTCTAACCTCGGCGATCATGTCGTCCATCGACCAGCGTGACGCCTTGCGCGACCAGATGTCGATCTGCCCCGTTATCTCCTGCCCGAGGATGCAGTCAGCATCTTCCGACGAGCCATAGAACGGCCCGCGACTGATGTAGGCATTCTTCGCTCCCCACGGCTGGTCTGGGGCCTTGTCGTGGATACCTTCGACCATTGCCACCAGGGCAGCATTCGCCGTCAGCGCGTGAAAGATCGCGCTCCAGAGTTCCTTACCAGCGCTCATGATTGCCCCTATGCGGCAGTGCCCGTCTGGGCTTCGAGATAGACCCAGTATCGATCGGAGACGGCATCCACGATGCGCACCGCGTAGACGTCACCGGTGCGAACGTCCCTCATTCGCCAGTCGGACTTGATCTGCTTGGTCTCTGCGGTTGAGCGAAGATAGACGCCGAGCAAGTTGCGACCCTCCAGCCGCGCGGCAACAACAGTCTCGGAGCCGCCGCGGGGCCGAAACGCCGCCCACGCTTTGAAGCGCTCAGCGAAAGCCCCTTCCGTGTTTCCGAGCCCGTCATCGACGACGGTCCGCTCATCGAAGGCAACGCGGTGCTGCAGCTCCCCTGAGGTTGGCTTACTCGGCGCCATCGTCTGCCTTTCCGCCAGAGGGGATCTCGACTGCCTTTCCGGCTGCGACAGCCTGATCGGCGCACTCGCGCTTTACGGTCAACTCCATGCCGGCCTTGTAGCCGATCGTAGAGCGAGGCGTAGGCTTGTAGTCGAAGTTATCGGTGAAGCGGACACGAGCCATCTCGAACTCCTTTAGGCCATTGCAGGGTCGCGGAGGCGATATAGGAGCGCCACCACCGGGTTTTTCGGATCACCTGAGCCGAGACCGGGCAAAAGGCCGCCGGTCTCGGCCACATCGAGCAGGCTCTGGATGACGAGCAAGATCGCAGCGGAAACACGCCCAGGAACGGTGGTCTGATCCCATCCATGGTCTGGCTTTTTCAGGTAGTCGATTACTGCATCCTCGGCCTGGCTGATCTTCAGCTCGATATCCGGGATGCGTTCATCGTCAACTACCAGTTCGAGGCGCAGCGCGAGATTAACTTGATCGACGGTCACAAGAGCCATGTCACTTCACCTTCGCAGGAGCGCCTATCGCCAGCGGTTGGAACTGCTTGGCTTCCTTCGCCTCCCCGTTCTTGCCGTCGCGACCCTTCTTTGCGCAGAGGGTCCAGTCATTCGAGCCTTCGCCCGGCTTTTCAGCCGTCTTCTGCGCATCACAGTGCCAGAGGGAGCCGGCCCACGTTACCGTGTCGCCGCGCTCGTAGGGCTGACCGTCCTTGAAGACGCCGCGGTAGAGCATGACCGGGAATCCAAGCTCGATCTTGTAGTCCATCTCCTTCCCGGTGAAGGACAGAAGGACCGTGCGGCCGTCATCCATCACCGAGGCGTCAAAGTCTTCGAGATTGAAACCATCGCGGCCGGGCTTCCCGGGGTCACCATCCTTGCCGACGACAAGACCGAGATCCTTCGCGCTGCCGTCCGACATGGTGATGATGAGGTTGCCCGATCGATCTATGAGCGCGCTGACCACATCGACCGGAGCCGACTTGCCAGCTATGTCTGCCAGCCGCTTGTCCATCGCGTCGATCCGAGCCTCGAAGGCGTCGAAGGACTGCTCGACGTATGCCTTAACCGCCTCGAAGCCCGCGTCGAATGCTTCTTGCAAGTCCATTACGCGGCCTTTCGTGTCTTGCGAGGAGCTGAGAACAGCCCCTTGGCGTGGGTGACCGAGAGTTTCTTCTCTGGCGGCTCTGGCGTGGCCGCTGGCGGCGGTTCAGGCGCTGAAGCAGTACCGAACGGGTCAGGTTGCGCGTCGCGCTTGGCGAGTGCTGCGAGGCTGTAGTTCTGCTGTTGCAGGTAAACGCTATCACCACCGATAACCGGCTTGAGATCCAGCTTCCGCCGTTTCTCGTCGATGGTCATGATGCCGGACGCCTTGTCGAGCGTCTCCATCAGAGACAGGCTGTCCATGCGGAGTAATCCGTCCTGGTCGAACTCAGTCCCCAACGTTTCCCCGGTTCCGAGACCTTCGTCGAGGCAAAGCTCGATGTCCTCCATGAGGCGCTGCAAGCACTGGCTATAGTACTCGACGTTCAGGCTCTGGACGTTGTTGTTCGTCGGCATCTGGCCAACGCCGATCTTGTAAGGCGGGACATGGTACGTCGAGCAGATGACTTCGGCGGTCCACTTGAGCTGCTCGATCAGCTGGCTATCAGTGGACTTTGCCCTCATCGCCTCGTACTTGAGGCCATCCCCGAGAACAGCCACCTTGCCCGAGTTCTTGCCCGAAAAGCTGCTATCCCAGTAGTCCTTGACCCTCTTTGCCGTCGCATCTTCGATCGCACCAGGCGCGGTGAGAACCCCTCCGGGCTGCGCACCGTTCTGGAAGAACAAAGCGCTGTCATTCTGGATCGCGAGCCCCTGCATTGCAGCGAGCCCGCCTGCGAAGATCGGCGATAGGCCAACCAGCGGATGAAAGAAACAATTGAAGCGATCGTGGATGATTTCACGTGCCGGAACGACAATGAACTGGTCCACACCGCTCAAAGCATCTGTATTCAGCTGGTAGAAAACCGCCCCGCTATCGGACACGAGCGGCGTGACGAGATCCGGGTTCAGGACGTAGAGCTTGACCACGACGCCGCGACCGTCGCGCTGCTTCAGGATGTATGCATTCCCGCGCTGCAGCTTCGACAGCACCCAGCTTTCCATGAACTGGATGCGGGTCTGCCAATCGTTCGGCTTGCGCAGGACAGGCGAATAAGCAGGGTTCGATGTCTCCGACCAGATGCCGTTGCTGTCCTTTGACACAAGCTTGATACGAAGCTTGGCAATGTCCGAGGCGATTAGCGTGCGGCAGGCGAAATCAGCGTGATTGGAAAGAACGGAGTCGAACTTGATCTCGACGTTCTGTTGCCATGCGCCTGGATAGCTTTCGAGGATTGACCACCATCCGCGGCCGCCCTGCGGGACAGGCGAGATAGCCTTCTGCGCTGTCTTGACGCGGGATATGTTGAACCCGAATAGGCGCATCAGTTAGCGTCCTTCGCCTCTGCAATTTTCGACTGAAGAGTTTCGGCGTCCCATCCGTTGAACGCCCGTTTCCCAAGAACGTCCTGATATTCCTTACGGAGAGCAGCCAGCCCGTCGGCCGGCGCACCGGACGCTTTATGTTTCGCCTCGGCCCGATCAGGCGCGGCCTTCGCCTTCTTGATTGCGATCAACAGGCGACCGTTCATGTTTGACGTTGTGAACCTGTCGCCTGCCGAGAGCCGACGCGTTCCATAGACCATGGGGCGAGTAGCAATGAGGTCCATTTAACCCTCCATCCAAACGAGAAAGAGGTGGGGCCAAAGCCCCACCTCACACCTGTTCACCAGCTTTTACGGGGTGACTACTGCGCCGTAGTCGGCATCGCCGATGTAAGCGACGGCAGAAGCGCGGCGCTTAGCGAAGTTCAGCGGACGTACGACCTTGATGGCCACGGAATCCGTCTGGAACATCGACACAACGCTGGTATTTGCCACCGGAGTGTCGCTGGCTCCGTCCGGAGCGCTGTCCATCTGGATGGCAGCCTCTGTCGAGAGCGAGACTTCGACGCCACGATCACCGATCTTGTAGATGTCGGACGGCTTCAGCAGGATCAGGTCGCCGGCACCAACGTTGCCACCCGCGACGAGCGGATCGCCCAAGAGCGAACCACCATTCGCCGAAAGGCCGGGGAATGCCCAATTGCCGAGCGCGTTCTGCATGAGACCGAGCGACTTCGCCAGCGACTGCGTAGTGACGAAATAGAGGCCGTCGGCGTTGTTCGCCGTGATGAAGCCACCATAGAGCGCCTTCACGTCGGCGATTACGCCTTCGATGTCATCGCCTGCGCTGGTTCCCGCCGTGAGCCCGTTCAGGATGCCGGCTGGGGAAACGCCGGCGCTCGCCGCACCGGTGCCGAGGAAGGTCTGATCGACACGCTGCGCGGATGCCTCCACGAGAGCGTCACGAACGAGCTTTTCGGCAGATGGCGAAGAGTCGCGGAGTAGTTCCTTCGAAACGACTGCCAAGGCCGCGACCTTGAGCGGGGTCAGGTTGACGTCCATGAAATCCGCCTTGCTGACGGGAATGGACTTGGACTGACCGACCCAGTAGCCGGTGGCCGCTCCATCCTGGCCGGCGATGTTGACGTTGGCCGGAACTTCGCGCAACGGCAGCTTGTCGAACACGGTTCGGCTGTACAGGTATTCGATGAAGTCGCCGGTGTAGCGATCGATATGGACCAATTCCGCACCCCATTCACCGGAGTCGGTGCCACCGCCAGCAACAGCAGCCTTGATTGTCTCGACGAGCTGCGGGCTTTTCTGGCCCCAGCGCTTGTGCGCAATGCCGACTGCCGACACATCGTCGATACGGGCCAGGGTCTTGGCGATCACCATGCGGGTGAAGTTCTGACCCTCGAAGGCCTCGTCCTTGTCGCTCTTGATCACGACAGGAGCGCCCATGCGAGCGGCAGCGGCAGCATCAGTCGTCTTGATCTGGTTGGCGACGACCGGCCTTGCGCTGAGAGCCTGTGCCTTCTCCAGAGAGCGGAAACGCTTCAGGTCACCGTCGATCTGCTCGACTTCGCCCTGCAAGGTGTCGAACTCTTCCTGTTCGGACTGGTCCGTGGAGCGGCCTTCGTCGATGGACTTCTGCATGATATCGGCCATGCGAGCGGCTTTAGCCTGCCGAGAGGCTTCCAGCGCCGCGATCTGTTCAGCAATGGTCTTCATAGCTGTGTGTTCCTTTGGTTTCAGGTTTACTGGTTTGGTGGATTTTCCCGAGGCGCCGGGGCGAGCAGGCCGATCGCCTGCCTTCGGCTCTTTGCCTGACGCGGCAAGCAGAGGGCGATCGATCGACTTGATGGTGGAGATCACCGCATCAGCGTTTGCCGGTACGGAGACGAGCGAGAGTTCGAGGACTTCGGAGGCGATGAAGCGAATGCCGCCATTGTCCATCCAAGCGTGTTCGAGCGAACGAAAACCAATCGAGACGGCTCTGACCAGCCCAGCCTTGAGTTCGCCCCATGCGGTTTCAATACGATCGCGCAGCGGGCCAGCTTCCTCGATGATCGGGAGCTTTGCCTCGAAGGTGATGCCGTCCTTAGTGGGTTTGTCGAAGGTCACGGTACCGACAGGTTTGTCGTGATCGTGCTGATGCAGGAGTGGCATCGGGTTCTTGAACTGGACGCCGAGGGGTTCAACGATGTCGCCGACGCGATCCGGGTTAGGTGTGGTGGCCACGCCGCGGATAATGCGCTGCTCCTCCTCGACGGCTTTCACCGTCAGGACAGAATACATCCTGTTCATGTGTGCTTCCTTATCGGCCGCCTACGACCAGCATCTGGAATTGCGGCTTGCGCTTCGGTTCGGGATTGCGGCTCATCACCGTCACGGCGTTGAAAAGCGCCATCGCGACGTCGATCTTCGCATCGCCGGCATTCTGCTTCGTTGCTCTGATTGCCGTTGCCGTCGGCTCTATCTTCAGGTTGCCGACGCACCACTGCATGAGGGCGGTGCCGGAATGGCGTAAGGTGCCATTCGCAAGCTTCCGTTCTGCCGTCTTGATGGCGTTCATCAACTGGTAGCCCTGCGGCACGCCGATCAGGAGCCCCTCTTCCTGCGTCACGCCGATCTCGTCGAGAGCTTCGACCATTTCGCCCAGTCCGGCCGGGTCGACGGCGACACAGGCAAGAAGACCAGCGTCTTTGATCTGTGCGACGATACCGACGATATCCGAAATATCTTCAAGCTCGTCGTCAACGATCGTCAACTCGCCCTTGGCCTCGAATTCGCGCAGCTTGGTGGCTATCGACTGGCGCCGCCTCAGAACGCCATGGTGGCACCAGGCGTGCACCCAACAGAGCCACTCTCGCGTCACCTTGTGCCTTCCAACGACAGCGAGGCCGAACAAGTCATCGAGGCCGCCACCGTCCAACCCCGGCACGATCACATCGCAGCTGGCGAGGAGGTACTCGAGCGTAATCTTCTCTTCTGCTCTACCGTCCCAGAGATCAGCCCCTGGCCATCTGTTGGCCCTGAGGTTCATTCCGATCTCAACGTTCAGGTGTTTAGCGAGGAAAGTTGCCAGCGTCGTGCGGTCACCGGACAATTCCTTGGTCATCTCGTCTTGCAACCACTCCTGGCTGACCGATCGACCGATATTCGGATTCGTGACGTAGAAGTTCGCCGGATCTTCGTAGGCTTTCGCCTTGATCATGTCGGGCGGAAACTCATAAATCACCGGCAAGAACTTGCGGTTCTCGATCACACCGTCACGAACGTTTCGAGCATAGTCCAGCTTCGCCTTGAAGACACCGGCGGGTGGCTCGTCGCTTTGAGTCGACAGCGTGATGATGAAACCTTCCGGCCTCGACACCAACCCGCCCGTCGCCTCCCTGAGCATCGCATCTGCGTTTGCTCGCTTGCCGAACACCCAAAGCTCATCGATGAGTATCCGACCTGCCTTTTTGCCGGACACCGTATCCGTGTCAGCGGCGACTACCTTCAGCGCCGCATCAGTTCCGAGGTGCTTGATTGTCCGAAGGTGGTCCTGAACGACAAGCAGACCACCCTCGTCTGCGTTGGCGTCAAGCTCAGGATCTGCCCGAACCATGGCAGCAGCCGGCTTGTAACTGTTCTGGGCAACTTCGATCGTCGGCGCGAGGATCAGCAGTTCCTCATTATGACGCCAGTTGATGATCAACGCCGTCAGCATGATCGCCGCGGCGATGGTGGATTTGGTGTTCTTCTTGCTGATCAGCAGGAAGAATTCGGTAATGAGCTGCTTGCCGGTCTCGGCATCATAGGCGCCGAAAATCGCAGCGACGAAATCGAAGACCCACTGGTCGCTGACTTCGCCGAACGTCGGTTGCCCTGGCAGGTCGGTGACCTTCAGCGCCTTGAAGACACTCAAGGCGTAGTCAGCTTCGCTCTGAAACAGAGGACGGAAGGCGATAAGCGAACGCTGCGAGACAATGCGCTTCTCCCAATCGGGGCAAGCGGTCGACCAATTCAGCGTCACGTGTTATCGACCGCGAGCTTAGGCCCATGCCGCTGGGCAAACTTCCCGCCAGCGGCAGACGCCGCAGCAGCCGCATCTTTTCGAGCGGCCTTCTTTCCGGCCTTTGCCTCTTCGGCCTTCGCATGGACGAACGGGGCTGCTGCAATCGCCATCTTATCCCGTCGCGCGTCTTCTGCGTCGTCGTCATTCATCACATCGAGCATGTACTCGAGGGGACTTTTGTCGCCCAAGGACTTCTGCGGCTTTCTCGCATGATCTTCGTCACGAGCGATTGGAGCCTTGCCAGCTTCCTTCCGCGGCCGGCCGGCGCCCGCGCGGTAACCACCTCTGGCCATCTTTGATTCCTTTGATTTCTAGGAAGCGAAATTCAAACAGCAGAAATAAAATCTCTGCATGTGGGGGACGCGGGTCCGGCCGGGAGGCTAGTTTCCAGTCTGACCCTCCCCCCCTCTGATGGGATAGGCCCGCTTTGCCTCACAGCGCCTCACTGGTGCGCTTCGTCGTCATCCGGGCTTGGTTGCCCACCTCTGTCCTCGCTACTTCTCAGAGGAGAGGTCTCCATTCTGTAAGCGAGACCGATGATGGAGAGTGAGAGGAGCGATCGATATCCTGCTTCCTGCTTTACCTCTGCACTGACGACGCCGGGGATTAGCTTGCCATCGAGGAATACTCGCATCTTGCCGTCCTGGTAGTGGCGGACGACAAGGCGTGCACTGCTGGGCTTGGTTATGGCCATGGCTACTGCGCCACCTCCGTAGGTTCCTTGCCATCGAGCCAGTCCTTCAGGTGGAAGGAATACATGATCGCCGTCTTCGCCCTGCCCTGCGCTTCGAACGCAGCCTGTGCAGCTACGTTGTTGATGTGGGTGCCGCAGTCGATCGAGAGGATGTCACCGCGCTTTTTGGCGCGCTCAACGAGTGCAGTGAATAGCGCGGTGTGGATACCTTTGCGCCGATGCTCCTCCAGCACCCACGCGAGCACGATGAACCATGAACATTTCAGATCATCGTAGCGATAGATGAGGAAGCCGATTGCTTGTCCGTCTTCCCCGACCGCTGCCATTCAAGGATCACTCCATGCCGGTGCCACATGAGGCTGGAAGTCGAAACCCTTAGTCTCAAGTTCGATCATCGCGTGCGGGACAAGTGGCCAGATCGGCGAATGTCCACAGTTCGAATGGAAGAGGATCGACGCCAAACCTATGTTCCTAACTGCGCTCTGCGCTCTTCCGACTGGATCAGCCCGTCGTGGATGCGCTTGGTCACCGTCTCGATGTTGTTGATGTCCCAGAAGAGAGCCGGATCGCCGTGATGCGGGATCTTGTGGTTAGCCACTGGTGAGTTCTGATCATTGCCAGTGCCCGAGCAGATCTCTCCGCTGCGCTGGCAGGTGTAGAGGTCACGCTCGAAGGCCTGACGCCTGAGTCTCTCCCATCGTGGGGTGTTGTACCAGGCGCGCCATGGCTGGGTTTGGCGTCTATAGTGGTCTCTTGCCTTCTCGCCTTTCGGTCTGCCTACAAGTGGAGGCAACGTAGAGACCAAAGGACGGATGATTTTAAGCTTCTTCCCCAATCAACGTCTCCGGACGCGCCGACCACTCATTGCAACTCTTCGATGTATTCGGTTAACTCACATAGTTCAGGTGCAGCGAGGTGAGTCGGAATGCGCATGCATACCCCTTGTGAAGGATTGAGGCTGAGGCAATGCCTTGAGCTTCGGTACGACGGCTATACCCGAGTTGTCGAAGTACACGCAGTTGGGACGACCCAAGACGGAAATGACATAATGCTAGTCTGGCAGGTCCGCGGCGGCAGTAATAGCGGCGAGCGTCAAGGTTGGAAGTATTTGCGGCTCGACGAGACATTCTCGATCCACGTGATCGATGAAGCATCAAGAGCGCCTCGAACAGGATATAAACGCGGGGACAAGAGAGTGGCCTACATGCGCTGCCAGCTGTAGCCTCATGTCTTTCGATGGAAGCCCAGATAGGAGACCAATAAATGCGCATGAAGGTTACTATTCGCGATGAAAAGAACCCTGATAGATCTGTTGTCTTAGAGTTTTCCGCTTCCGAAGAAGGTGATATTGCCACCTACGTCAAGGCTGCTGGTGACAATTTCCGGCTGGACTATCCGGATGTGAGCTTCGAAGACAAGCTCATTTCTATTGAGAAGGTCTGACCTGTATAAAAAACGCATTTCTTCTATCGCGCGGCTTACCCCTCAGGGGCCGCGTGGGCCGGCGTCTCTGCGCACTGTACGCCCACAAATCAGTGCGCAGATATTACCAGACGGTTATGTGTTTGCAAGCGGATCAGCCGAGCTTCAACAACTGATCTAGCGTTTCCATAACTATTGCGCGTGACGAAGGCGCCATCATCGCTCTCGATAGGCCCCCAGTAAGCTCGGAATACTGAGAATTGCGGATGCGCCGGCTGTTGCCTGCCTTCGGGCTGCCCTTCCGTTTCGCGCGCTGCTCACGCTCCACTTCGTCCTGACGCATGGCATAAGACTTCGCCAGCATGAACGCCTGATCCTCGAACCACTCGGCATAGCGCAGTCGGTCAATCACCTCCTGGGCGAAACTGAAGGGCTCTGGCTCATCGCTGTAGACCCGACTGAACTTCAGCAGCTTGCCGACTCCTTCAACGGCCTCGACCCCGCGGAATTGTAGTGTTGGCAAATTGACGAAGACATACCCCGTGAAGATCGGGAAACGTCGTTCAATGAGCTTGTGGTTGCGATGGTGGCGGATCACCTTGCGATAGCACGGCATGAACGATTCAAAGCCGGCGTTGGCGAGATTGCGCTCGATGAGGCTCAGACTGGGCTCTCGACCGTCGTTGACGGTGGCAGAGGGTGAACGCTGCGACCCTGGAACAGCCTTCACCGCAAACCAAAGTTCTTGCGCTGGGTTCCACCCCCTTTGATGTCCCTCACCTTTGCGTACAACGCGAAACTTAAGTTCCTCGGCGCGCGCAAGCTTAGCCTGCCTTTCCTCGTTCGATGGATCGAAGGCCCTTTGAAGCGTCTGCATGTTCAAATCTTGATATCCTTCAGCTGGTTCATGATTGAGCTGCGGCGCTGTTGTCCGGCCGCTCGGGCTTGCTCGCGCTGAGCCTTTGTAGGTTGGAGGCCCATCGTCACCTGTCGCACCGTGAAGCCCTTGCGCTTCAGCGCTTCGACTTCAGCCATGCAGTCATCGCGGTCGGAGTGCGCGAGGTGCTGGTCTTTTCGGCCGTTCTCGATGCGATCGATCCGCCAGTTCCTGAAAAGCTGACCCGGCATCTGGTAATACTCGTAGGCGACGATAACGGGCGTCGGACGAAAGCGTTTGGTCGCTGTTTTGATGCGCTCGGCATTCACCTTGCCGAGCAGCTTTTCAATCATGCGCTGCTGCACATCCTCGGGGAGTTCTTCGACCATCACTTACTCCGGGCCTTCTCGGCCATGTACGTGGCCGGATCGATCCGTTTGACTTCAGAAGCCGCACCGAACGTGCCGAGCTTGTGGTCTCGGTAGGCGCGCTCCCCGGCTGGATCGAATTTGGTAGCAGCGATCGAACGGACCCAACCGACAGCCTTGCCGGCGTTCGCCATCATCTGACGATCCTGCAGCTCCTTCTGCCGCTTAGCCTTCCGGCGACCCTTCTTCGACTTCTGCACTTCCGGCGTTCCCCAAAGCACCTTTTTGTTGCTCTTCGGCTTCGTGGGCCGGCTGGCTTCGTTGTCGAGACGATCGAGAGCCTTCCAGGCAGCTGCGTTGGTATCGAACGGTCCTTCCACAACCTTGCCGCGCTGGTCAGTGATCTCGTATCGGCCGTCGTCGTTTCTGGAGACGGTGAGAATCGCTGCCTTCATGCCGCGTCTCCCGTCAGGTCACGAATGCGCCCACTGAAATCCTGAGCTAGTTCATGTGCGGCCCGACGAGCCGCATGGTTGTCGATGCCGCTCCACATGCTAATGCGCCCACCATCGGCCTCGACAACATCCACAAAATACATTCGCTGCCCGGCCGCATAGTGCACGCTGCGGGTCCGTCCAGCAGTGGTGGTCGTCGTCATTTTGACGACACGAGCATTTATCTCGATATGAACGATCGATGGAAAATTGATCACGTTGCTCATGCCGCTATTCGCTCCCAAGATTTTTGAAGCTGGCGGGGATCTCTTCGAACCGTCGATCGGCACCGACGAATTGAAGCGTCACTGATCCAGGTCGGCCGCATATTGGCTGGCGACGGATCTTCTTGGAGATGACGTAAGTCACCTCCTCTTCGTAGTCGCGGTAGACGACAAGGCCGGCATCCGCCTTGTTGCGCCAATGAGCACTTCCTGCGAGGTCATAGAGGCCTGGGATAGGTTCCTTGCCCTCGCCGTGCGCCTTGAGCTTTGTCGGGTGGATAATCATCCAGATCGTGCAGCCATGGCGTTTGCCGAACTGCTTGCACTTGGAGATGAGCTGCGAAATGAACTCCGTTTCCGTGAGCTTGTCTGGTCGGGATGCCTCAATCTCGTTGTAGGGATCGATAACGATGTTCGTAACGCCGTACCGGATCACCGCGGCGCGTGCTCGCTCGAGGAGCCAATCGATTGATGGCGTATGATCGACAGCGCCAAGAAGGAAAATCCGCTCGTTCAACCACGCCATGGCCGACATCAATTCAGCTTCAGTCATTCGGTGCGTCGGGCCGTCGTGGAATGGCTGCCCAACCCAGATTTCGCAGAGATCTACGATGTGATTTGCCTCGCCCGTCTCCGGGGAGAAGAACCCCCACTTTTCGTCGCGGAGTCTGGCGGTTTGAACGGCGAACTGATCGATGACGCGAGACTTGCCGTGATTCGGGATGCCCGTGATCGCGATGAACTGCCCGGGGATGTACTTGAATGCCTTGTCTAGCTCCTTGAAGCCGGTCGTGAGCGGCTGCGGACCTTTGCCATGGTAGATATCGAGCACGTCGCTTGCGAAGCTCTCGACATCGTGCAGACCGTCGATCGGCCATGGCTCGGCATTAGCGACACAGTCGACCAACATCTGCCTGCCGTGGTTCAGTAGGCATTCGTTCGCGTCCTTGCTGCCAGCCGGCAACCGCACCCGGAAACTCCGGTCTTTGCCGACGCGGCGCGCTATCTCCTGCGCCAATGCTTCACCGGGTCCGTCCATGTCGGTGGCGATGAGGAAGCGCTTTACCTCCACCAGCAGCTCCCAATGGGTGCCGAAAGGCTCGTAACGCTTCTCGCTCGTCTCAGGGCCAGACGGCGCCCCGTTCGGCAATGAAATGACGTGATGCAGGCCGGCCTCGACCAACGCCATGACGTCGATCTCACCTTCGCAGATGATCAGATCCTCCCCGGCGCCGATACTGTCAGCGTTGAAGAATACGGGCTCCGGGTCCTTCTCCTGGCGAAACAGCTTATTCGCAGTGCGATACTTGACGTTCCGAAGTTCGCCGTCCCACTCGTACGGGAAGGCGATACAGTCCTCTTCCTTCTCAGTCTGCGGGAAGAACTGGCGGGTTTTGTAGATGCCAAACCGCTCGACCACGGCTCGAGAAATTCCACGCTTCTCAAACCATGCGTGCAGGCTATCAGGGCGCTGTGGCGAGGTTTCCCGCTGCGGCTTGCGATAGACGCGACGCTCGCGCACCGGGCGATACTCGTTGCCACCAGCGCCACCGCTGAATGAGCAGTGGTGACAGTTCCAGACGGCGCTGCCATCCGCCTTGACCGTCACCGACAGGCAGGGATCGCTCTTCTTGCGACGGGACGACGAGCATGCGGGGCACGTTGTCTTATGGCTGCCGACGCTCGTGCTGCGGATGCGGATGTTGTGTTCGGCGAGAGCTGCGAAGACGTCCGTC
This sequence comes from Rhizobium sp. 10N414, assembly GCF_056394785.1. Taxonomy (NCBI): domain Bacteria; kingdom Pseudomonadati; phylum Pseudomonadota; class Alphaproteobacteria; order Hyphomicrobiales; family Rhizobiaceae; genus Rhizobium; species Rhizobium sp. 10N414. The sequence continues at coordinate 38,848 of NZ_JBFTIN010000029.1, forward strand.
ATCACATCCTCCCGAACAACTGGGCTTTGGTCGTACCGGTCTTCGGCTTGTCCAGCTTGCGCTTGTACCAATTTCGCCAGGTTGCCAGCCAATCGAGCTTGGCGCCCTTGGGATCGGACAACGACCAGTTCTTCATGCGCTCGGCTTCGGCCACTGCTTGCGATTTCGACATGCCTGCCACGACAGCCTCATCGATCCACTCGGCCGGTGGCGACCAATCGGCAGGAAGCCGCGAAGCGCGCTTTTTGGAAGAACCGATAGGTTCTTTTTTTCCTTCTAGGTTGGTGGTTGGTGGTTGGTGGTTGGTGGTTAGGTTTTGCTCGGGAAAACCATCAGGTTTCACGTTCTCTTGATTTTGCTTTGTTTTTGAGCGCGGTCGGCCACCATTCGCGCCAACTTCAGATGCTCTTTGGATGCGGTTTAGAGACTTTTCAACCTCACTTTGGGCTCTCTTCTGCGCAAGTTTGCCGTCAGTTTGGATAAAGATTTTCCCTTTCTCGACTAGGCTCGCAACAATGCGTTTGCTGTCGGACGGACGCACGCCGCACAGCATTGAGAGGCGGCGATGGTTCTCGGGAATGGTGCCTCCCTCGGACATGATCAACGAGCACACCATCCAGTAGACGCCCTGCTCTTCTGCGTTCAGGATGCCGGCAACGCCGGCAATGTATTCGTCAAAATAGAAGTCAACGTGCCGTGCCTTCCCTGCAGCCATCATAGATCACCACTTGGCATACGGGTCTTATGGACCGGGAAAACAGCGATGTTTCGTTGTTCGACGTCGATCGGCAAACGTCTGCCTTCGGGAAGGAAAACGTTGCTGAATTCCTTCCATGCCCGAACAGCAGCAATACCATCTTCGATTTTGAGGGTGCGATCAGCCCGACGCCTTGCGGTCGAGTATCGGTCCCATGCTTCGATTTGCTCTTCGGTGCTCGTCATCAGGTGCCAGCTCCCCTGACATAGGTGCCCGGGATATCGAAATGGCTGATGGCAGCTCCGAGGTTGGCGACCAGATCGAAGCTGACCTTGTGAAGCTTGGAGACACGATCAAGCTCAGAGTTTCGGCTACCGTCCGCCTTCACGTAATCCATGTCCATCAAGAGGTCATAGATCACCGCCATCAGCTCGCGGAGATTTTCCATTTCGTAGACGAGGTCTGAAGGATCGAGCGTTTGGTTCGGTCTCATTTCAGCTCCTCCCGGATCTCTTCGAGCCTATCCCCCACGATCAGGAGCTTGTTTTCGATTGCGTCACAGACCGCCTGAATGGCGTTCCTATGCTCGGCCGTTCCTAGGCCGGAGGCGGCAAGAAATACGGCTTCGTTCAGGAAGCGGACGCTGGATAGGATGTCTTCGACATCGCCGATCTTGCGGCTTGCGAGGGTCGTAGTAGCCATTTTCACGCCTCCTCCCGAACAACAAAGACTGGGCGAGCGTCACCGACCACGAGGCAGAAATGGCATTCATGGTTGATGGCGCTTCGCCACGACTTCTCGGGATGCAGCTCTGCCATGGCTTCCGCCAAGGCATCGGCATGGTACTGAGCGCGTGCGGTCGCTGATGCGCTTGCCAGGAAGTCGTCTGCGCTGGCCTTATTAGTCTGGGCTGTTACGACGGTTGGAGCGGCGATGCCGGCCAGCAGGCCAAGCGTGCGGCGGCGGGAGAGTTCGAAGGTCATCGTGTTGCCTCCTCGAACGCGTCATGAATTTTGCCGATGAAGTCCTGCACCTGGTAGATCGAGAACAGGGTGTTTTCGACTTGATCTCGGGTAAGAAAATAGTGGCTTGGGCGCCCGTAGTCCGTCATGTCCCTTGAAAGCCCCTCCTCGAGCAATCCGGCCAAGATCGACGCCATGCGGCGGGCGTTATCGATCGGCGCCTCGAAAAGGTCTGAAATAGACTTTGGTCGCTCGGCCATGACTTCGCCTACTGGCGCGGCGGCGACCGACGTGTTAAGACTTGCCTTGTTCATTTCCTTCTCCTTCTCGGGATTGATTGAACCATGGCCCGGAACCGTTGGCGCGGTTGCCGGGCCTTTTGTTTTTTGGGTCATGATTAGGCCATCCTCGCGATGCTTGCCTTAAGACCTAGTTTCTCCGCCAGGGGAGCGACCGGAACTACTATGCGACCTCCGACCTTGAGCGTCTCAATGTCTCCTTTGCGGGCGGCTTCGTAGGAGCCATTCCGTGCAAGGCCGAAAAACAACCTTCCAGCCTCGGGGACCGAAATTGTCGGTCGAGCAAGCGCTTCTTCTAAAGTCATATTCATCTCCATAAATCAGCATTACCGGCGCTACTTGTGCCGTTTTTTATTTATTAACCATGTCTGCAGGTGCGTCAAGCGCCTCTTGTGCTTTTTGTGCCGATTTTTTATGATCCGTCCCGGCGAGGTAAAAAAATGGAGTTTGCTGTGGTTAAGCCGCGCGAGAACCGCGTACCGATTATGATGTCCGACGCCGAGCTTCAGGCAATCGACGATTGGCGCTTCAGCAACAGGGTAGCGACCAGATCAGAAGCTATCCGGCGCTTGTGCCAAGTAGGTCTTCGAACGTTGCATCACCTGAACGGGATAGCGGATGCGGCTCATGAAGCCACATCCACCTCCGAACAAATATCGAAGGCCTGGTATGCCAAGGTTGATGAATATTCAGCCGCCAAGACGCTAGATATGTATGGTCGCGAGGTCGCATTGCTTTTCAGCGAACAGTTTCCGTCGCTGGAATTGCAGGTTTATGATGTCCATAACAAGGTGGCCGATCTCGCGGGCGAACTGAACGCAATGTTTGGGAAGCAGCTACTCCCGGAGGCGGTTATTGCAGCCGATGAAGAGCGCGCCCAATCCATCGCTCGTTGGAACGAGTGGGCGTCCCGCGAAGAACAATGGACGACGTCTGAAACGAAGGACGATAAGAAATGAAAGGCCACGTCCGCGAGCGCTCCCCGGGAAAGTGGGCAATAGTCATTGACGTACCAGATCTCAACACTGGAAAGCGTCGGCGGAAATGGCACACTTTCCATGGCACGAAGCGCCAAGCCGAGACCGAGTGCGCGCGTCTTATCGCCGAACTTGATGGCGGCAACTACATTGAGCCGGCAAAGACGACAGTGCGCGAGTACTTCGCGACTTGGTTGAAGCACGAAAAGACCAACGTTAGCCCGAAGACACACCAGCGCTATGAGGAGCTTCTGCTGAAGAATATCGCGCCGATTTTGGGAGCGATCACGCTTAATAAGCTGACGGCAGCTCGGATTGATGCGGCCTGGGGCAAGCTGCTTGAGAGTGGCCGGAGAGATGGCAAGGGAGGCCTGTCGCCCCGGACTGTTCATCACTGCAGGCGAGTGATGCTGACAGCCATGGACCAGGCCGTGAAATGGGATCTACTGAAAAAGAACCCTGTCGCCCTCACCCGTCCGCCGAAGGTCGAACGCCAGCAGATGGGAGCTTACACGGCACCGCAAACGGCAGTCATGCTCGATGACTTGCGGAACAGCCGCGTTTTCATTCCCGCGCTGCTGGCTGCTCTCTGTGGCATGAGGCGTGGTGAAATCATCGCTCTTCGGTGGAAGGATATAGACCTGGCGGGAGCGGTCATCGCGGTTACGAGAAGCGCCGAGCAGGTAGGCAAGGACGTCCGCTACAAGGAGACCAAGTCAGGAAAGTCCCGCACTGTGGCGCTCTCCTCGACAGTTCTTGAGGAGTTGAAGCGGCACCGCCTGGCGCAGGCCGAGGAGCAACTGAAGATCGGGGTCAGACCGGGAGAAGAAGCGTTCGTAGTAGCCCAAGTTGACGGCAACCCGCTGAAGCCGGTTTCCCTTACCCACGAGTGGACAAGGCTCTTAGCCAAGACGGATCTGCCTCGTATTCGTTTCCATGATCTAAGGCACTCACACGCAACGCAGTTGCTCGCAGCCGGCGTGCATCCAAAAATCGCCAGCGAGCGTCTCGGGCATTCCACCATCGGCATCACTCTCGATCTTTACTCGCATGTGATGCCGGGAATGCAGGCAAACGCTGCAGAGCAAGTTGACGCGGCCATCAAAGCTGCTAAAAAGCCAGCCGTCGAGTGATTGGGTAGCAAAGCGGTAGCAAACGCCACTTTACAGTTTTTCGGATTTTCCGGATAACCTAACCTTATCAATCAGATGGAAGAGTGTCCGAGTGGTTTAAGGAACCGGTCTTGAAAACCGGCGTGCGGGAGACCGTACCGTGGGTTCGAATCCCACCTCTTCCGCCAAGTTTTTTATTCATAACACTGATATCAGACGATTTTCATCGATAGCTCGTTCTCGCTTGCTATCTTAGATTGCGCCATGCTGGGAATGAGAGGAGAAACCCATACGGGTGACCGAGGCTCGGCGATCCATAGGAGAATTCAACGCAGTAGCCGCGGATGATCCACAGGACTATCATGTCTTACCGATGAGAAGAAATTACTGCGATGAACCGACGCCGCGCGACTATCTGGGTCCTGTCTGTCATCGCTGCCGTTAGTCTGATGCTCGACGGACCATCCGCCGTTGCTCATTATCAGGCTGACCGCAGGGACAATAGCTTCGTCATCATCGCAAATGAAAGTGTGGTCGACGCTCTCAACGAGCTTCAGGCACATGCTCTGAGCGGCCCGATACTCGCGAGCGTAATCACTGCGAGYCGCGATGAGGCCATCCACAAGGCTTTGCCGATACCTGCACACATTCGCCGTCAGTTGACCGGCTATGCCAGCGAAGACTCAATGAATCGCGTCAGATACAAAATCAATAACGACAGCTCCTTCAGCCTTGCCTACTTGCTGGAGCATGGCGGTTTTGCAGATGCAGTTACCCTAATCGATGTCGTTGTGTTCAGAGACCCGCGTGTAGCCGCGAGTCCCTGTGCGTGGGCCCATGAGTTGACGCATGTCGACCAATTCCGGGAATGGGGGGTGGAGGGTTTTGCCGTCCGATATGCGCGGGATTGGCGGACGGTCGAAAGTCAAGCTTATGCCAAAGGTGACGGCTACGACCGTTGGAAGCATCAACAGAAAGAATTCCCCAGCCTTGATGTCGATCACAAATGCAGCCTGAAATGATCGGAGTCGAGCGCCAGGCAAACGCTGCCCAAGGAGCGAGGCGCTTGGGCTAGCCAGACAAACATTCCACTGATGATCCAACCTCGACCCTCCTGAGAACTCTCTGAATTTCGAGGATCTTGTCCTTCATCAGGACCAGGAAATGGAGTTCATCCAGGCGCGAGCCGCTCTTGGTGCGCACCTAACTCTCGGTAATTCGCCGCTCCTCGTCCAAAGCCACGGCAAGCTGCTTCCAGTCGAGATCCTCCTGCAGTTCAAGATACTGGCTAGGACCGACACGATCCGCGTCGCGCAGTTCGTCGAGGCGTTTGCGTTGCGCCAGTACAGCGGCAAGGGCCAGATCACGACGGCGTGCTGGCAAAGACCCAGGGCCACTCTCGCAGATTTCTCGATAGGCTAGTCTGATGGCCTCGACCTCCGGGCCCTTCTCGCCTTCAAGGCGGCCAAGGGCAGCCTGGGCAAGAGACTTGCGTGCCATGTGGATTTCCTGCCTCGACTTGTCCTCCCTCCCGAGCTTCAGGAGGCGGATCATGGGCGCGAGAGTTGCGCCCTGGATGACCAGTGTTGCGAGCACGACCGAGAAGGCCGTCAAAACCACGAGGTCTCGTTCGGGGAAGTCCGCGGGCAACACGAACGCGGTGGCAAGGGTAACCAGTCCGCGCATACCCGACCACCCAACCAGCAGCGTTTCACCATGTTCAAAGGGTGCGAGTTCATGACCGCGCCGATGCCGATAGCCAACAACCGCGTGAAAAAAGAATGCAATCGCCAAGCGCGACGCAATAACGCCTACGACGACGATCGCAGCGAACCCGATCGCCCTCTCCAGCTCGGCCGCCGACATGGCGCCAACAATGCGGCGGGCCTGCAGTCCCATCAGCAGAAAGGCAACCACGTTCAACAAGAAGACCACGGTCGTCCAGACGGCAAACGAGTGGACCCGCATGCGCGGAGGATCATCGACCTTGGCAAGGGTAGCGAGTGTCATCGCACTTGCCACTGTTGCCAGCACGGCAGAGAGGTGCAGACGCTCGGCAATCAGCCACGTCGCGAATGCATAGACGAACTGAAGCAGCGTGCCGCCAACCGTATTGTCGGTGACGGGACGAAGTCGTGAAACCAGAAACCCGAAGGCAATTCCGAACAAAACTCCGCCCGGCGCCGCAAAAGCCATCCGCGCTACGGTTTCAGTATCGAACCCACCCCTCGCCTGGATGGTCAAAGCCGCGCTGAACAGCAGCAGCGCCGTAGCATCGTTGAACAGGCTTTCGCCTTTGAGAAGTGCGTCGACCCGGCGGTCGACCGGCAGATTGGACAGGACCGCGGTGGCCGCAGCTGCATCCGGCGGTGCGACGATCGCACCGAGCGTCACTGCCACCGCGATGGGCAACCCGACGGTAAGTGCACTGATCGACACCACGACTCCAACCGTGAACAGCACTGCCACAACCGCGTAGACGAACAGCGGCACCAGCATGCGCCGCGCCGCGCCGAGCGGGAAGTCGTAGGCGGAATCGACAAGTACGGGGGCGATGAACAATGCAAGGGCGGTTGGAGGGTCGATGGGTATATCTGGCGCACCCGGCAACACCGCGACGGCAACGCCGGCTGCGGCGAGGATGCCGGGATACGGCAGCCGCATTCGTCTGGTTACCTGCAATAGCAGGATTGCGACAGCAAGCAGTGCAACGAGTGTTTCGAAGAATGTCATGCCCCGAATAGTAGCAGTCTTTAGCGCGCGTTGAAGAGGGATCGATTCCCTTGTAGAACCCGGTAGTAGAACCAGTCAAAGACGAGCGACGAGCGCCTCAAGGCGGAGCGGCGACCATGGATTACGACGTAGCGATTGTCGGTGCCGGCGCTGCTGGAATTGCGGCGGCACGGACCCTGTCCAGCGCCGGCTCCTCGGTCATCCTCCTGGAAGCGAGTGACCGCATCGGCGGTCGCGCCTGGACAATTGAGATCAGCGGAATGCCGCTCGACATGGGTTGTGGTTGGCTTCATTCGGCCGAACGCAATCCACTCGTCGAAATGGCTCGTGCTGCCGGGCTTACCATCGAAAGCGGCCCGACGGCATGGCGACGGCAGTGGCGCGATTTGGGCTTCACGCCGGAAGATCAGAAGGCGGCGGAAGCAGCGTGGGACGCATTCCAAACCCGCATTCGCAGCGATCGCCAACCAAGCGACCGTGCTTCCGATGCGCTGCCGGCAAACGCGGAATGGAATGCCTATTGCGACGCGACAAGCGGATACATGAATGGGACACCGCTCGAGCGGCTGTCGATCAAAGACTTCCTTGCATACGACAATGCCGCATCAGATGCCAATTGGCGGGTTCACGAAGGCTACGGCACTCTGATTTCTTCGAGCATTCCTGATGTTGCATTGCGACCCTCGACACCTGTGCGCCGTATCGCGCTGTCCGATCGTGGAGTCCAGCTGGAGACCGACCGCGGTGCGATCAGCGCCCAGAAGGCTGTGATTACGTCGTCGACCAACGTCCTTGCCAACGGTATGATCGCGTTCGATGCGGCAGTTGACGATCATCTTCACGCATCAAGCCAATTGCCGCTTGGCCTGGCAGACAAGCTATTCCTCGAACTGCACGGGAACCATGGCCTCGAGCCCGAGACCCATCTTCTCGGCGATCCCCGCAACGCCGAAACTGGCAGCTACTATATCCGTCCGCTTGGCCGACCGATTATCGAGGGCTTCTTCGGAGGCGCAGGTGCCCTGGTCATTGAGCGTGCGGGGCTGCTGGATGCGTTCGCTTTCGCGATTGAACAGTTGTCGTCCCTGCTGGGTAGCGGCATACGACGGCATCTGCGGCCACTGGCCGCGACTTCGTGGTGTCGTACCGATTGGATACGCGGTTCCTACAGTCATGCGCTCCCATATCACTCCGATGCCCGCAACATATTGGCGCGCCCAGTCGATGATCGACTGTTCTTTGCGGGCGAGGCCACCCACATCTCGGATTTCTCAACGGCGCATGGTGCCTGGGAAAGTGGTATCCGGGCAGCCAACGAAGTCTTGCGCGGCTGACTTGAAGATGTCGTAGACGCCCTGCGTTGTTTGGGCGCTCAGGATTGATTGCGGCTTGAGGTCGTCATCGATATCGCGGCGAGCGTCTCTGCATCACGACCGTAAATGTCATCGAAATAGTGCACGACGCCGTCTGCAGTTGGCCATGCTGTAAAGTATGAGACATATACCGGAACTTCTTCCGGTGCCGGCATCTCCTTCTTTTCCCCATCGGCTATCTGTTGTGCAACAAATTCAACGGATGTTTTCAGAACCGCAGCCGCCATTGCGCGTGGGTTTTCCAACCGTACGCATCCGTGACTGAACATTCGATCCTGCGCGGCGAACTTTCCGCGCGCCGGAGTATCGTGCATGTATATGTCGTGAGGGTTCGGGAACAGTATCTTTAGCTGTCCGAGTGCATTGTCCGGCCCCGGCGGCTGAACAACGGAGATGTTCTCGAGAGGCTGGGCCCAATCGACCTTCGCGGAGGACATCGGCTTTCCATTTACAGAAACCTTGTAACCTTCCCTGTCGAGATATGCGGGGTCGCGCTTCAGATGCGGTAGCATCTCGTTGCGAATGATCGATTGCGGCACGCCCCAGTCGGGATTGAACTGAACAGTCTTGATCGAAGCATCGAAGAAGTTCGTCTGATGATCCTGTTGCCCGATTACGGCCTTCATCGAAAGTGCCAACTGACCCTGCTCATAGTAATACGCCATGTAAGCTGGTTGATTGATGAAGACATAGCGATCAGGAAACTCCTGAGGCAGCCAACGGATTTCCTCCATCGCAACAATGACCTTATCAATGTTGGCGGCGCTATCGCCTCCCTGACCCGACGATCGCAGCCAATGAAGTTCCGCTGCAAGCTGGGCGAACTTCGGATTGCTCGGCATAAGCCGGTCGACGACCGGCATCAGATCCGGATGGGCAGACAATTGGTCGATGGCCGCCTTCAGATCAACCTGCTTCCGCTTGAAGTCATAGTAGTTGGAGAGCTGGTTGGGATCGATCCGCCCGCGGTAGTTATCCTGCAGAAACATCAAGAACTCGCCGGACAGCGACGCTTCAAATAGGGCCAAAGAATTCGCGTATTCGGGCGAGCCCCGCGGAACCGTCTCAAACGTCGTGGCGACCGCATAGTCACTGGTGCTCAGGCCCCAATCACCCGCCTGCTTCAACAGGTTCATCGCCTGCACTGCCTTGGCGGTGGGACCTCTGCCATCGACCCAGATAAGTTTTGCTTTCGGATTGCCGTAATAGGCCTCAACTGCGTCCGCTATATCGTTGTTCATCACGATCGAGACGCCGCTCATCTCGCGCAGTACCCTTGATTGATTACCTCCCACAGTCTCAAACAGTGTCGAGAACGAACTGGCTCCCTGCCGAGAAATATGGACAGCCCGGCGCACAGGAACCGCGTAGGCATTTTTCGGGCTGGCCTGCTCGGCAAGCGCCGGCTGCGGCTCGGCCCTAACCTTGCCTTCCAACGCGGCAAACAGAACTAGACCGGCGAGCGCACCCGCGAAGAGTGTCAGTGTTCTCAGGGCCATCGGGTGTCCTCGAAACATTAAAGCAAGATCCGTGCGCTGCTACCGTTATGTTCTATGAGCCAGACTACAGCGCCGACAATCGGGCGGAAGATGGGCGGTATGGACCTCGGCATGCTGCCCCTTGTCTTCCTGCTTCTGAGAAGGGCCGACATGCAACAGCGTCAGCACCTGCTTCCTGACGCCGAAGACACCGGGTCGCGCGAGCATTCTGGTAATCCCACCCTATTTCCTCAAGGGCGAGTGTACTGACATCGTGGCACCGCTCGCGCCATGGGCGCGGCGCGCTCGCATTGTTCATGCAGTTCTGGCAGCCGAGGCGGATACGGCGAGAAGATGGCGCTCCCCCGATATCAGCGAAATGGTGGTTGCTGACTAACGGAGGTCATGTCCTCTCGCCGCCGCAGTGCCGAAAGGCCAGCCAGCTTTCGGTAAGGTCGCAGCCACGTCCTCGGCGCAGGATCGGGCGCGTTCATAGGGCTCGGCTATCATAAGCCCACTGAAGTAGTGCCTGTCGCTGCCGAGGACGGCAGAACCAGTCGTGGGGCTCGCAGTGGCGCCGTAGCTGCGATGCATGTCGCTTCATAGACTTCCAACGCCCAATCTGGCGTTCATCCTCGCCGGGTAACCTGCGGCCTAGGAAATAGCGGCAGTACCATTGAAACCACCCGCGGGGATCGTCCGGATATATCCAGCCTTTGGCTCGCCAGACGCTAAGTGGTTGGCTGGCACCCACGCCGAAAAAATTCAAACTCGGATCATACCAGGATGAAATCTTGGCCGCGGCGAACCATTCTTTGGGGAATTCGTCCGCGCAATCGGTCATGTATTTGCCCCCGAATACACCTAGCCTTAGCATCTCCGCAGGTGTCAGTTCCGGTGCAAAGCCCTGGTGGAAGTCTTGGCCCGTGGGCGCGGTCAGAGGATATCGATAACCCTGCTGCATCCGATCTTTCACTTCAACCCACGAAATGACCATCGGTGATCTCCCTACTCGCATACATCATCGACTGATCTTCATAATGGGACAGGCGAGTGATGCCTGCTACTTTAACTGAAACATTTCGATGTGGGCTTGCTCGTATCGAGGTTGAGGCGCGGCTGAGACCAGCCACAACATTTCGCGGATATCGCCGTTAGATATCGATTTGCGCCACCAGAACTGCCTGCCTGCATTAAAGTTCCCTCGCTCAACGTCGAGGTTCAAAGACGGAGAACTTGCTTCGGACAATCATAAGCCATGGTGGTCAGACTGGTGGAAACGCCGAAACCCTTGGCTCCATGGGCGACGAGATCTGCGTTGTTCCGAAGATTGACGGCATCGATGCTCTTCGTCGCAAAAGCCATCTGCGACTGATAGTCGATCATGATCAGCGTGTAATCCTTCGGCGTGAGGAACTGAGGCCTGGCAGCCGTAGCGGAGCTAATGAATTTGCCGGCTGGCGACGCCGAGGCAAGGCGCAGGGCTGCGAGCGGTCACAACGGCTGGAATTGCGACCGCAGATTTGTCGTTACGCAGTTCGCATGGCCAGTTACGCAGCCGTGGAACTTGTCTGCTCCGTTGCGCCTTTCAGAAGCTTGACGAGGGCCTGCGCACCTGAGGTGGACGAGGCAGGGTTCTGGCCGGTGATGAGCCGACCGTCGGTGATGGCAAAGGGTTGCCAGTTGTCTTTCTTCTCGAAAAGTCCGCCGAGCCGTTTCAGTTCATCCTCAACAAGGAATGGCACGACGTTGGTCAGTTGAACCTCCTCCTCCTCGGTGTTGGTGAACCCTGTGACGCGCTTTCCCTTGACGATCGGCTCCCCCTTGTAGGTCACGCGATGCAAGACGCCAGGCGCGTGGCACACCGCCGCGACAGGCTTTCCGGCGTTATAGAAGGATTCGATCAAGGTGATTGAGTCCGGATCCTCGGCAAGATCCCACATCGGCCCGTGGCCGCCAGGATAGAAGACCGCGTCGAAATCGTCCGACCGCATATCCTTCAGCTTTTTCGTCGTCGCGAACACCTGCTGCGCGTCCGGATCTTTCTTGAAGCGAGCCATCGCGGCGGTCTGGTTTTCGGGCAGATCGCTCTTCGGGTCGACTGGCGGTTGACCGCCCTTCGGCGAGGCGAGCGTCAGATCAATGCCGGCGTCGCGAAAGACGTAATATGGTGCTGCGCCTTCCTCGAGCCAGAAGCCCGTCTTGCGGCCGGTGCTTCCGAGTATGTCATGCGATGTGAAAACCATCAGGATCTTCATCTGTCGGCTCCTTCCTTTGCCGTTACGCAGCGAAACCGGCTGCATTAGGAAAGTATGCCGACGATTGCCAGGAAGCGCACTTGCACGTTGGTATTGGCAACACCTTGGTATTGGGTAACACCGTGCGCTGAAAACCCTCGTTCGCGCAGTACCTGAAGCGAAGCCAGACGACGGTAACCGCGATCCACTAGCCAATGGCCAAACCGGAGCGACGATGTTCTCAGGTTGGCTGCATCGATCGGAACCATAGCGGACAGAGCTGAATACGAACATCCAAACGTGCTCTCGATTCCACTATACGAAGGTGTCGCCGATACCTTAGTTCAATGGCTGCATTTCCTCTTTGGTGACTTGTTACTCGCCAGCAAACTAACTCCAGGAGGCTCTCATGTCCCATAACCAACCGGCGGTTTCGCGCCGTACACTTCTCGCAGTGGCAGCATCAATCAGTGCATTGGGCGTGCTTCCTGAAGCGTTTGCCGCGAGTGGCGATCCAAACGCGATCAAACCATTTCGATTCTCGGCTAAGGATGCGGAGCTATCCGATCTTGCCCAGCGGGTCGCGGCGACCAGGTGGCCTGACCGGGAAACGGTCGAGGATCACTCGCAGGGCGTCCAGCTCGCTACCATCAGGAAGCTCGCCGACCACTGGGCCAAGCACTACGACTGGCGCAAAATCGAAACGAAACTGAACTCCTACCCGCAGTTCACCACGAAGATCGACGGGTTGGACTTTCACTTCATCCATGTGAAATCTAAGCACGCAAATGCCCTGCCGATCCTTGTCACCCATGGATGGCCCGGTTCCATCATCGAACAGCTAAAAATCATCGAGCCCCTGACCGATCCGACCGCGCACGGCGGCAGCGCCGACGACGCCTTCCACGTCGTCATCCCATCGCTTCCGGGTTACGGCTTCTCCGGCAAACCGACAGAGCCCGGATGGAACCCTCCCCGCATTGCCAAGGCATGGGCTGTACTGATGCAGCGCCTCGGCTACCCAAAATACGTCGCGCAGGGCGGCGACTGGGGCAACGCCGTTACCGAGCTGATGGCTGTGCAAGAGCCTCCGGGATTGCTCGGCATCCATACCAACATGGCAGCAACCGTTCCCGCCGACATATCCAAGGCGCTGTCAGCCGGCACGCCGCCTGCCAACCTCACGCCTGATGAAAAGCGCGCGTGGGACCAGCTCGACGATTTCTACAAGAATGGTCTTGGCTACGCCATCGAGATGAACAACCGCCCGCAGACGCTTTACGGCATCGTCGACTCACCGATCGGTCTTGCCTCATGGATGCTTGACCATGACATCCGCAGCTATGACATGATCGCTCGCGTCTTCGACGGCAAAACGGAAGGCCTGACGAAGGACGATATCCTCGACAATATCACGCTCTACTGGCTGACCAATACGGCGATCTCTTCCGCCCGCCTGTACTGGGATAACGCGCACTTCCCTTCGGGTGGTTTCTTCGATCCGCGCGGCATCAAGATATCGGTCGCGGTCAGTGCCTTCCCGGACGAGATTTACCAGGCTCCCCAGAGCTGGGCCGAGAAGGCATACCCGAAGCTCATCTTCTACAACCGGCCTCCCAAGGGCGGCCATTTCGCAGCCTGGGAGCAGCCGATGCTTCTCACGGCCGATCTGCGCGCCGCCTTCAAGCCGCTCCGCAAATCGATGTGACGGCGTCTGCGGCGTTCCCTGGTGCCGCAAAATTCCCACCCATTGGATGAAGGAGAAAGACAATGTCAGACAAGCAGATCGTCGATTCCAGCTTCACGGCCATCATCAACGCGTCGATCGAGAAGATCGACATCCCGACGTGGTGCTTCACGCTGCCCGAAAAGGAATACCAGGGCTGTTCGCCCGCCCATATCGCTGCTGGCTTCACTACCGCTCCAGACGGTACGCGCATGTCGATCAACGTCGAAACGATCGGCGGCAGCCTGATGGTGCAGCACTACGTCGAAACGCTCGGCGAAAAGGATCATCTGATCCTTGATTCCGACTCTGATGTGTTCACGCCGACGGGCCGGGTAGCCATTCACGTGACCTGGGAACTAAGCGTCAAGGCAATCGACAAATATCACTGCGAATTTACCAACCGGGTTCAGTCCTTCGCGACCCCGGACATGCTCGCCTCTCTCGACCGGCAGGGCATTCCTTTCGAGATCTTCCGCACGCAGCGCCAGCCGATGTCGATCGCCCATAACAAGGGCGAGACGCCACTGTTCGCAGCCAGCATCGAGCGCCACGCGCTTCGCAGCCAACAGCCGTCGAAAGCAGCCTGAAGCCCAAAGGAGCCGATAATCATGCATCTGTCCTACGAGCGCGGCATCACCGGTCTTCTGGTGGTCGACCCGTACAACGACTTCATCTCTGAAGGCGGCAAGATCTGGCCACGCATCAAGGAAGTCGCCGAAGCCAACAATTGCGTGCCGCACATGGAGCAAATCCTCAGTACGGCACGACAGGTCAAGATTCCCGTCTTCTTTGCCATGCACCACAGGTACCGCGAAGGCGACTACAAGAACTGGAAGTACATTGCGCCTATTCAAAAGCTTGCGTGGAGCCGTAGGAGTTTTGAATACGGGACCTGGGGCGGAGAGTTCAAGGCCGAGTTTGTACCCGCGTCCCGCGAGATTGTCGCCTCGGAGCATTGGTGCTCCAGCGGCTTTGCCAACACCGATCTCGATCTGCAGCTCAAGAGGCAGGGCATTCACAAACTCATTGTCATCGGGCTGATCGCACACACCTGCATCGAGGCGACCGTGCGTTTCGCGGCAGAGCTTGGATACGACGTGACAGTCGTGAAGGACGCCGTCGCCGACTACTCCGACGAGATGATGCACGCGGCGCTGGTGATCAATATGCCGAACTATGCGAGCGCGATCGTAACCACTGAGCAGATTGTCGATGCGCTGAAAACCACGGAGCCCGTGGCCCCTGCCACCTGAGACAACCAGTCATAGCGCCTGCCCACAGACGCCGGCGCTGCTCGTCGGTCGTGAGGGACCGAAAACGACGTCCGTCGGTTCCATGGCAGCTTCACACAGCCGATGCCTCGATCAATGCCTTTGCCTCGAGAAGCCTCGGACTGCTGAAGCCCTCAGTGAATCGCCGATAGACAGGAAGCAGAACACTCGGAACGCTTGCCTGGCGGAACGCACCAAGGCTGACGCCCGCGTTCAATTCCCAATACAGTGCTCCCTGCTTCGCCGCTTCCGCCATCGCCTGTTGAAAGAGACCTTCGATCAGGGACGTCTCGCTTGAGCCTTGCGCCTTGAGCACTTCTGCTTTCCGCCTCAGGATTTCGGGCACCATCCAACGGTAGCCTTTCTCTTCCGAGAACAGCAACGCGTTGGCGACCTCGTTCAAAGCCTCGTTGAAACGCCCCATTGACTGTAGCGCAGCTGCGAACTCACAGAGGTAGAAAGGATAGAACAACAGGTAGGCCCCACTACGCAGTTCCACGAGGCCGGTGCGAAGAGCCTCGATACCCTCTGCCGGGCTACCCGTTCGATAGGCGAGACTGCCCTTGATGCACAAGCCGGCGGCATGGAAGGGTCGAAGACAGTGCTTGGATGCCTCCGCTAAAAGCTCCTCGCCCCATTCCTGCGCGCGGTCCAGATCGTTAAGCGTTAACGAAACGAAGGAAGCCGACCATGCGAGCGCGACGCAGAGGACGAAAGGCTGCCGTGTCTCTCGGGCCTCCTGTATGGCGACCTCTGCCGTAAGTGTTGCGGCGTCCAGTCGGCCACCTGCGATCAGGTTCACTGTGTTGTGAGCCAGAGAAGACGTTCGTACGTCCGCTTCCAATCGCAGCAAGTCTGTCCGGCGGTTCACCAGCGGATAGTGTGTGGCCGCCCATTCAAGCCTCTCGCCGGCTTCTTGATGGAGCGCCTGATAGGTCTGGGGAATGCCTACAAGCCATGAGGCCGTTGCGCGTCCGCGCACATCGTGTTCTTCAACTGCCCCCTCATATTCGCGCGCATAGGCTAGAGCGTCGCTCAATTCCGCCGAGCGGGCGGAGAAGAGCCACAGGGCGCAGGTTAGGCGCTGGCGATAGTCGTAATCGTTCAGATCCCTGGCAAGTGCCAGCGCGCCGGTGAGTACTTCCTTTCCGCGCTTGTTCATTCCCTGAGTGTAGATGAGCGCGTATCCCAGAGCACATCGCAAGACCATCTCGGTGCGCGAGCCGTTTTCTTCCCCGATGTTCTCCAGCGCGCGCTCAGCCCAGTCGCCAGCTTCGGAGACCAGCGATATTGCCGTCCAAAAGTCGCTTGACGCGGCAGCAAGCTTCGCGCCGAGCACGCCATCGCCGCTTTCCGAGAACGCCCATCTCAAGGCCGCACGCACGTTGTCGGTCTCCTTTCGATAGCGACCGATATTGTCGAGCGCCGTCTGAAGGGAGCGCTCCTCCGAAAAAGGTTTAAACAGCTTGAGGAAGTATTTCGTAACTCGAGACATTGTTCGCCGAAACTCGTCCCGAGCTCCCAGCTTTTCCAGCGAGTAGACCCGCACAGTCTCAAGAAGGCGCCAGCGCGGAGCAGCGTCGAAACCGTCGAATGCGATCAAAGATTTTGAGACGAGATTTGATATCACGAGCGCCGTTTCCGCTTCCCCGTCGCCGCTGACCGCTACCGCCGCGTCCAGAGTAAAGCCGCCGGGAAAAGTCGCCAGGCTACAAAGCAATTCCCGTTCCGCGTCCGGCAGAAGTTGATAGCTCCAGTCCAGGGTAGCGCGGAGCGTCTGATGACGAGGCAGTGCCGTCCGGCGCCCGCCAGTGAGCAGCACGAAACGATCGTCGAGCCGGCCGGCGATCTGCTCTATTCCCAGCGTCGCAGCACGTGCCGCTGCAAATTCGATTGCCAGCGGTATGCCGTCGAGATGCCGACAAATCCCGGCAATGGCCAAGAGCTTTTCCGTGTCGTCCGCGAAATCCCGTTGCAGCGCTCGAGCGCGCGCCACGAAGAGTTGGATGGCGCTGTGCTCCAGAGCGCTGGTCGCCTCCTCCCTAGCTGGCACCTCCAAAGGTGGGACGCGATAAGCGAACTCTCCCTCGATCCTCAGCAATTCTCGACTTGTCGCAAGGACCGTCACATTTGGGCACGTGCGGACAAGTGCCTCGATCATCGCTGCCGCAGCATCGATGACGTGTTCGCAGTTGTCGACAACGAGCAGCATCGTTCGCCCACCAATGCAACGCGCGACGACCTGGGCCGAGATTTCGTCACCTTGAAGTTGCAGGTCGAGAGTTTGAGCCAAGGTTGTCGGAACTAGGTTGGGGTCCTGCAGCGAAACCAGCTCGATGAAGAAGGCGTCTCCTTCGACGCTGGGCAAAAGACTACGGGCGATTTCGGATGCAAGTACCGTCTTGCCGATCCCGCCAGGGCCTGTCAGCGTCACGACCCGATAAGCGGATGCGAGCGTAAGAAGCTCAGCCACGGCATTCTCACGACCGATAAGATCAGATATCGACGCCGGGATCTTGGAAACGTAACGGGCGTCGGCTGAATGAGTTTTCACCGACGGCGCCGTTCCGTTGAGCGATGGCGCGCCAGATTTCCAGTTGCCAAGAAGTCGGTATCCACGGCCGGAGATCGTCTTGAGCAGATTCCGGTCTTTTCCCAGAGCCTTTCGAATGGCCGATATGTGGACCTGGAGTGTATTCTCCTCTACGACGATCCCAGGCCATACGCGGCGCATCAGATCCTCCTTCGACACGGCGTCTCCACCGGCCACAACGAGGACCTCGAGGATGTCGAATGCGCGGCTTCCGATCGGAACGGGTGCGCCGAGAGCCCTGAGTTCCCGCTTTGCGAGATCCATCTCCCAGCCGCAGAATTCGAAAAGGCCCCGTTCGATCTGTCCCAAAGCGATCCGATCTCTCTTGCCAATGCCAAATAGTTCAGCGGCATCTGTAACCGCCGCGGCGATTCATGACGGCGGAGACGCCGCACCGGATACTTCAGGATATTTCAGATTCTCTCAACCCACTTAAGTCGCTTCACGGGCGGTATTGGCTTAGACAATAGCCATTCTTGTTGGCGAGCTTCGCGCTGTCGGCGCATTCTAAGCATAGATACCACTTCGACGTGAATTCATCTTTGAACCGGAGGAGAATGGCATGTACAATGGCGGTCTGCCTCAGACATTCCCAAGTAACAAGATATCGACGTCGGACGCGCCGTCCGTATCCGTCGTGAGCAACAATGATGAGATCGGCGAGATCCTGCCCGACGAGTTGCGGTCGTGCGGCTGGCGACCTGACATCTTCGGATCAGCAGTTGAATTTCTCTCCGCCCGACGCGTTTCGAGCTTCGGGTGCATCGTTCTCGATGCTGATCTGCCCGATCTGGATGTCCAGACTCTCACCCGGATCATCTGCTTTTATGCGATGCATTGCCCGGTCATTCTGCTAACGAGCCACGACCATCGCGGCATGACCATGACGGCATCTCGGTTCAACTTTACAATCATGTCGAAGCCGGTGAACACGGTTGCTCTCCTTGAAGAGATACAGGCCGCCATTGAATCAACCATCAAGGTCAATGAACTCGACCGGCGTTATCGGTCCCTCTCGGTGCGCGAGCGCCAGGTCATGCAGTTCGTGGTGGCTGGGCTACTCAACAAGCAGGTCGCCTATGAACTGAGCCTCAGCGAAATCACGATCAAGGCCCACCGCGGGCAGGTGATGAGGAAGATGCGTGCACGATCGTTGCCAGAGCTCGTAAACATGGCTGCCAAACTCGAACTTGGCGCTGCACCGCTACACTAAACACGGATCCAGCCGGGGCACCACTCTTTGCCGCCGGCTCCGACGGGACGCCGAGAACTGTCAGCGAAAGAGGTCGGAGGCGTCCTCGCCGATCCATTTTTCTCCGACTGCCTTCGACGGAGATCATTGGACCCGTGCTACCGCCCGAGACGTTTGTCCTTAGCCCTCGGATGCTTCCTATCAATCTCTCGGGTGATTGCCGAAATTGCCATCAGGTATATTCGGGCAATACCTAAGTTTACTTACCAGAATGGCCGTCACGGCTTAGGCTATGTTTTATCGCCTCCCTAGTTGGCGATAAGCTTGCGCAGCAAGCGCTCCAGTGTTCCTCCCGCCGCTGGAGCTCGCGGATCCCCCTCCCACGATCCGCCAAGGCCGTCTCCAATCCGCCTGGAGACGGCCTTCCCTGCATTGGAGTGTGGGTCGCCGAGATTGTACGGAGCCAATCGTGCGGGTGATGTAGGGCACATCAGGCTGGCGGAGTTCGCGGGTAATCTCGAAGGTCCCGGCTTTATCGATTTATGGCCATGGCCACACGTCGTGAACGAGACAGCGCCGACAACCGCCGGCTCTGCCCCTTGGTCATTTGCGTTCGCTAAAGATCAACCGTTGGTAATCGGCAAGCATCTTTGGGTCCTCGACCGATCCGTGATGGTGGAGCAGCCGCCAGGCATCGTCCTTTCGGACAAACCACCGCGTCGTCCGGAAAGCAACGTCGATCGTCTCACGCGGCGTCTTGCATTGGCCTCGCTCGCGACCGACGAAGAGATGCCAGTCGGCGCCACCCTGGCTCGTGAAATCGTGAAAGGTGACGCGGACCTCAGCCTGGCCCTCGAAAAGCCTGGAATAGCCTTGGGAGATCGAAGGCCACCCTCGGCGGATGCCGCCGATGGGATTGTCCATGCTTGGAGCCTCCCCGTCGAACCAGACCGACTCCAGCCCGGCCATGTCTCCGCTGTTGAAGGCTCTATAAAACTCTATCAGAGCGTCGAGAGGGCTACCGTCGCCGGCCTTGGCTTCGCTTCCACTGATTTCAACGAAATGCCGTTCCATCGCGAATCCTTTCGTTTCTTCAACAGCGACCGTTGGGAAATAGAAGCCAGCCCATCAACCTCCCGCGTGCCACTCGACTGCGGCCCCCGTATCAGAAGCGCGATCCGACACACTTCCCAGGCTCAGCCTTGCGTCCGTCCTTCGATGACTTTGAGGGCATCCTGATACAGGCGCCGGGTCAGATCGCCGGCGGACAGCCTCGGTGCGAGCTTCGCCGCCTGCCCTGACCAAAGATTCGTGAAGTCGTTCCTGGACGCCTCCTCCGCTTTCGCCTTGATTGCGGCGAGAGCGGCCGCGGCGGTTGGAAACGGTGGAGCGCTTTCGGAGAGCGGCCCGAGCTCGCGCATGATGCGATTGACAACGCTTCTGGCGGGCCTGCCGGTGAAGACGTTGGTGATCGCGGTGTTGTCGTCGCGCGCATCACCGAGCGCCTGCGCATGAACGGCAGGAATCTTTGCTTTGGGGCAGAAGAGGTACGCAGTTCCGATCTGAACCGCAGAAGCACCGAGCATCAGGGCGGCCGCCACGCCTCGGCCGTCAGCGATGCCTCCTGCCGCGATGACGGGGACCTTCACCGCGTCAACGACCTGCGGGACCAGCGCCATCGTTCCGACCTGCGTGGACATGTCATGCGTCAGGAAATTTCCGCGATGACCGCCGGCTTCAAAACCCATTGCCACGACAGCGTCGACGCCGTTTTCTTCTAACCAGACGGCCTCGGCGACAGTAGTGGCCGACGAGATGATCTTCGCGCCGGTCGCCTTCACTCGCTGCACCAAGGACTTCTCCGGCAGGCCGAAATGGAAGCTCACGATCTCCGGCTTGAACTCCTCCACCACCTCGCAGAAAGCGGAGTCGAACGGTGCACGTCCGGCTGCCGTCACCGGCGCCGCTGGATCGAGGCCGGATTCGACGTAATATGGCGCGAGCAGCGCCCTCCACCGCATCTGCGCGGCTGGATCGGAGGGCGGCGTGTGATGCGCAAAGAAGTTCACGTTCAAAGGAGCCTTCGTCGAGCTGCGGATGCTCGTCAGAGCCGCCTTTAGCTGATCGATGCTCAACAACGCGCTTGGCAGCGACCCGAGGCCGCCCGCCTGTGCAGCGGCAATGACCATCTCGTTCGTGGTCGAGCCAGCCATGGGCGCTTGAATGATGGGGATTTCAATCCCGAATAAGTCGAGGATTCGGCGGTCGGGCCAGCGCGTCATGTCGGACTCCATTTCGTATCCTGTGTCTGACCGTCATATCTCCGGTGCTCGTTGCGGTCCATTGCACCTTGGTGTCTACGCGCGCCAATCGATCCCAAAGTATCGGGGACACCTTGGTACAATAGCGCCTCGAGGAAATCGGCGCGATGGTTGCGGAGAACGCAGGGCGTAAGCGCCTTCGTTCCCGGCACGGTCGGCATCAGCGCATCAATTTCGAAACAAGCCGACCTGCCCCCACGGCAGGCGAATGGCTCTTTGCATCAAAACGGAGGCATACATGAGTGTGCAGAAGACAGTGGTGGTAACCGGTGCCTCGCAAGGGATCGGAGCCGGCATCGTGCAGACCTTCCTCGACAAGGGCTACAACGTCGTGGGAACCTCGAGACGCATCAGCGAGACGACGCCATTCGACCGCGCCGACCGTCTGGAACTCGTCGACGGCGACGTCAGCGATCCCGACACCGCCGAACGGGTCGCGCAGCGGGCAATCGACCGCTTCGGATCCGTCGACGCCCTCGTCAACAACGCCGGAATCTTTTTTACGAAGCCCTTCCTAGAATACACGGTCGACGATTTCCGGAAGCTCTCCGCGACCAACGTCGAAGGCTTCATCCTTTTCACCAATCACGCGATCAGGCAGATGCTTCGCCAGAAGTCTGGCGGAAGCATCGTCACCATCACGTCGTCCCTTACGGATCACCCGATCGCGGGCGTGAACGCGTCATTGCCGATGGTCGCAAAGGGTGGACTCAACGCGATAACCAAAAGCCTCGCGCTGGAATTTGCGGCAGACAATATTCGCGTCAACGCAGTGTCGCCAGGCGTCGTCGACACGCCGCTTCATGCGTCCAACCCGAAGGACTTTTTGAAATCGCTGTCGCCGATGGGAACGATCACCGCGGTGCAGGAGATCGTCGACGGCGTCGTCTATCTGACGGAGTCCGCAAATATCACCGGGGAGGTGCTGCACGTCGACAACGGCGCACATCTCGGCAAATGGTAGCCCGCGGCCCAGAAGCGCGACTGGAGGAACTGGCCATTGCCTTGCCTCCTCCGCCCACCCCATTCGGCGCCTACGTCGAAGCTGTCCAGTGCGACACCCTGTTATTCCTCAGCGGCATGTTGCCAGTGGTTGGACACGATCCGGTTTATCATGGGCGCGTCGGCGAGGAATTGTCTGTCCTCGAAGGTTATGACGCGGCGCGGACGGCCTGCCTCAGCGGTCTTGCCGCTGCCAAGGCGCAGCTCGGATCGCTGGATCTCATTCGTCGCATCGCCAAGCTCGGCGTCTACATCGCTACGCCGGGAGATTTCCGTGAACATCCGAAGGTCGCCGACGGCGCCTCGGAACTGCTGCTCGATGTCTTCGGAGCGGATCGGGTCCCACCGCGTATCGTCCTCGGCGTCGCCAGCATACCACTCGGCATGCCGGTCGAAGTCGAACTCGTTTTCGAGATCGAGCCCTAGCAAACCTTTCTCTTCCAATCTGAACGATGGAGTAAGTCATGAAGATCAAGCCAACGGATGCGAGGAACGTCGTCATTGTCTCGTCGAAGTTTCTGACGGCCACCGCCCTTCTGATGCTGCCCGCCCTTGCGCTTTCCGGCCAGGCGGGCGTCGCCGAAAAGACGGCCCGTCCGGCGGGCGAGCAAGCTCAGCCTGCAAGCGAGCAGACACAGATCAAGGTCGACAAAAGAACCCCGGCGTACTGGCGGGTGACCTTCGACAACCCGCCCTTCAACATCTTCGGGCCGGAGACCATTCCGCAGATGGAGAAGGTCGCCGCCGAGATCGAGTCGGATCCCGATTTGCGCGTCGTTGTCTTCGACAGTGCGGTGCCGGGCTTTTTCCTGACCCACTACAACTTCACGCCCAAGCTTTCCGAATCCACCAGCCTGCCATCAGGGACGACGGGACTTCATCCGCTTCCGGACATGCTGGTTCGCATCAGCAAGGCGCCAGTGGTGTCCATCGCACTGATACGCGGACGCGCAACGGGGGTCGGTAGCGAACTTGCGCTGGCCAGCGACATGCGCTTTGCGAGCCGGGAGAAGGCAATCCTTTCCCAATGGGAGGTCGGCGCAGGCTTCGTACCCGGTGGTGGTCCTATGGCCCGGCTTCCCCGTCTGATGGGCCGGGGCCGAGCGCTTGAGGTTCTGCTCGGCTCCGACGACATCAATGGCGATCTCGCCGAGGAGTACGGTTACGTCAACCGGTCGTTCCCCGACGACAAGCTTGACCCGTTCGTAGACGCCCTCGCCACTCGCATCTCCGGCTTCGACCGGCAGGCGATTGCTGACACCAAACGTCTCGTCGACTATGCAAGCCTGCCGTCCAACCCCGAGATCGGTGCCGGGTGGGACGCGTTCATCACCTCCGTACAGCGCCCGGTCGCACAGAAGAACATTGGCAAGCTGATGGACATGGGCCTGCAGACCAGACCAATCCGGACATCGAGGCCAGACTTGGCCACTACACAGGGACTTTGGCCGACAAATAGGTAAACAAGTGTCCGTACAGTCCATGGCAAATCGCACGGACACCTCACATGATTCGTGCGAGCACGGGCAAACAAAATCAGGAAGCGTGCGCCGCTTCCTCGACGAGATAAAGTCGGCCTCCACGTCGAGGCGATACGCCCATCACGCGCTTGAAAGCGGTGCTGAAGGCCGCCTCGGAACCATATCCGACTGAGGCCGCAACCCTGGCGATAGAACTGCCCTCCTGGCGAAGCGCGCGTTCGGCCTGGAGCATTCGCCATTCAGTCAGATAGTTGAGCGGCGGGCGTCCGGTCACATTACGAAAGTGAACCGCGAAAGCCGTCCGAGACATTCCCGCCGCACGGGCGAGTTCAGGAAGCGTCCAGGAACGGGCAATGTCGCCGTGCATGAGGTTGAGCGCTGGGGCGAGTTTTGGATCGCAGGCGGCGCGAAGCCAGCCGGGACGAACCTGGTCTCCTGATGAAAGGTGCCGACGCAGGATCTGGATGAGCAGCAAATGGGCTAGACTTGAACACGCCATTTCGGCCCCTGGAGCGCCGCCTGCCGCCTCTTCGACGAGTTCGCCGATCAATGCCCCAAGTCGGCTCGCTCCACTTTCGGCCGCCGGAAGATGAACAAAATCCGGCAGGCTTTCGATCATCAGGCGTCCGCCGACATGGTGTGTATCGATATGACCTCCGAGAAGCAGGAAGTCGTCGCCCTGCCCGACTGGAATGATGGACTTCCCGGCGCCCCTGAAGATCTCGGCCGCTGGCTGCGGAGCAAGCGCCAGATCGCTCGCGACCACAAACCCGACGTCACGCGTCAAGATGAAGATGTCGCCGGCCTCGAGCCGGAATCTTGCGACTGTGCCGTCAAGGGCAAGGAAACAGTGCCCGCGACCGACAACGAAGAACTTGATCTTGCGCGGTGGTTCGAAACGGATGGCCCAGTCGCCGCCACCAATAAAGCCGCCGGCATAGATCGTACGAGCGTCAAAGACCTTGAGGGTATGTGATAGCGGATCGCGTGTCATTTTGAACTTTGGCGAAAGAAACTGGAACTTCTGAATATTCAAAGTACGGCAATCGGGGAGCATATCCAAGGGCGAACAGTCACCGAAAGGAACTCACCAAATGCCTACGACGCAGACGCCACTCGGATCCGGCTTCCATGCCTCCAGCACGACGCTCGACATCATCGCCGGTATCGACCTCACCGGAAAGTTGGCGATCGTGACAGGCGGCTATGCGGGCCTTGGGCTAGAAGCCGCGCGGACGCTGGCGTCGGCTGGAGCCCGGGTGATCGTCCCGGCGCGAGACGTAGATCGCGCGCGACGTGCTATCGCGGAGATTGGTGGCGGGATCGAAGTCCGGCCGATGGACCTCACCGATCCAGCCTCGATCGACGCCTTTAGCTGTGACATCGTCCGGTCGGGGCTTCCGTTGCACATTCTCGTCAACAGCGCGGGCATCATGGCGCTGCCGGAACTGAGCCGCGACTCCCGAGGCAACGAGCTGCAGTTCTCGACCAACCACCTCGGTCATTTTCAGCTCACGCTCCGCCTGTGGCCTGCATTGGTTCGAGCTAGAGGCGCGCGCGTCGTTTCGGTCTCCTCAATGGGTCACCGCTTTTCCGACATCGTCTGGGACGACTTCAATTTCGAGCGCCGCCCATATGATGGCTGGAGCGCGTACGGACAGTCGAAGACAGCCAACATCCTCTTTGCTGTCGAACTTGATCGCCGAGGGCGCGACTTCGGGATCCGCGCGTTCTCGTTACACCCCGGCGGTATCGTGACTGGTCTGGCGAAGCACATCTCGACCGAACGCCTGAAGGAAATGGGAAATCTCGACGAGAAGGGTGTGCCTGTCATCGATCCTGACAGGGACATGAAATCGATTCCGCAAGGTGCGGCAACCCATGTTTGGTGCGCAGTCAGCCCTCAGCTCGCCGGCCTCGGGGGCGTGTTCTGCGCGAATTCGGACATAGCGCTTCTCGAGGACGGGTCCATCGTCACCTCGCTCGATGGGCGGGACCGGCGAACGTCGAAAGTCGCGCCTTATGCGGTAGATCCTGCTTCTGCTGAGCGCCTCTGGATGATGAGCGAGAGGGAGACCGACACTCAATTGTCGATTTGAACCGTCTTACTCCTCCCGTTCCTCACCCGCTGGATGCCAGAGTCAATGGGGGCGTTGGCGGCGACACCATTGGATAATGGACGGTCCCCCGAGGCGAGCGCATCGTGTGCCTGGTCGCGGGAAGTTCCCCGCGGCAATTTTACCGAGGGATGACAAGATGACCATTCAGGAGCGTAGCACGACCGCGACAAAGACAGTGAAGGATGCCGACATGAAACTGGAGGTCGTCGTGATCCCAGTTTCGGACATCGACCGCGCCAAGGCATTCTATACGGGACTTGGATGGCGTCTCGACGCCGACGTGCCCGGCAAGGACGGCTTCCGCGTCGTTCAAGTCACGCCGCCGGGATCTCCCTGCTCGGTGATCTTCGGATCGAACGTCACATCCGCGGCGCCGGGTTCCGCTCAGGGACTGCATCTTATCGTATCGGACATTGAGATGGCTCACGCGGCACTGGCCTCACATGGTGCTGAAATGAGCG
Source organism: Rhizobium sp. 10N414 (assembly GCF_056394785.1). Lineage (NCBI taxonomy): Bacteria > Pseudomonadati > Pseudomonadota > Alphaproteobacteria > Hyphomicrobiales > Rhizobiaceae > Rhizobium > Rhizobium sp. 10N414. The sequence continues at coordinate 64,886 of NZ_JBFTIN010000029.1, forward strand.
GCGTCTTCCACGACGTCGGCGGCGTCTTCCACCACAAGAACACCGATGGACGGCTGCCCGGCCCACACCCTTCGCGCGCCAGCTATGGATCGTTCGCATCCTTTAGCGACCCGGACGGCAACGGATGGCTCCTCCAGGAGATTACGACGAGGCTACCGGGTCGAAAAGAGGCCAACGGCGCGACGTTCACCTCCGGCAGCGATCTGGCAGCAGCCCTTCGGCGCGCTGCGGCTGCCCACGGCGAGCATGAGAAGCGAAACGGGGGCAAGCATGACGATGACTGGCCCGATTGGTACGCCGCATACATGCTTGCCGAGCAAGCAGGGGCCGATCTTCCGGATTGACACGATCAAACTGCGCGCTTGCCGCCCCCAAGCGGACTAGGTGCCCTTGGCGGCGGCGAGCTTTCGATATTCCGCGGTCGGCAGCCCGCCCCATCCCCAGTTGTCGAGGTCCACTTCTTCGATCACCACGTAAGTGGATTCGAGCGGCTTGTTGAGGACCTCGAGCAGCACCTGGCTCACGCCCGCAATGAGGCGGGCCTTCTCTTCCTCCGTAACCGACTGGCGGCCCGGCGCAGTTCCTTCACGAGTGACCTGCACGTTTACAATAGGCATCGTTTGGTACTTTCCAATTGTCCGTCTGCCTTCAGAAGCCCAGCGCCGACAGGTGCTGCTCGAGCGCGTCGACGTGTGCATACCCCGAGCCAACCCTGGCCAGCCCGGCATCCTTCCTGACGAAAAGTGTCGGGAAGCTCGAAACGCTCATTGCTCGGGCGGTGGCGAAGTCGGTCGCCGCTTCCGCGATCGTGCTGCCTCGCTTCCACGTCTCCAGGAACTCTTCAGCAGTTGTGGGGTGGCCCAAAGTCGTCAGGGCACTGCTTCCGACTTTTGCGAGGACGACGCCATCGGTGGTATCAAGCGCGTCGACGTAGAAGGCATGCTGAAACGCCCTGAAGACCTTGAGAAGGTTGGCTTCCGGACGCAGGATGCGAGCGGCGACGACCGCGCGGCAAATCGGTTCGGTATCGTAGACGAACCCTTGTCTCGCCAGCAGCCCTTCACGATTGAACGGAAGACCGCTTGCCTCTTCGACCCTAGCCCAGTGATGCAGCCTGAATTGCTTTCCGGCATCGTCGAGAACGTCGGTCGCGCCGGCGCGGAGACCGCCAAGTATGATCTGCAGAGAGGCTTCCGGGCGCCGTTCGAGCAGCAGTTCCATTTCCTTTCCGAACCCATAGCACCACGAGCACATCGGGTCTGCGGCCAGTACCAGTTCCATCGTTGTTCCAATCGTTGTCGTCTGGGAGACCTGACGCACTTGCGTCAGGCCGTTCGGTCCGAAGGCGTGTTACCAGCGACCGGCGTTCTGACCGCCGTCCACGTGCAGGATCTCGCCGGTCACAAAGCTGGCGTTCTCGAGGTAGAGAACGGCGTCCACGATGTCGCTGATCGCGCCCATGTGGCCGATCGGGTGCAGGGCCGAAAGGAACTCATGCGTTTCAGGGGCGTGCATGGGGGTCTTGATGATGCCGGGCGATACGGCGTTCACCCGAACCCCGGTCTTGGCATACTCAAGCGCGAGTCCCTTGGTGACGGCATTCAGACCGCCTTTCGTCAGCGAAGCAAGGGCCGCGGGGACGCCAGCGATCGGCTGGTTGACGAGGCTTGTGGTGATCGAGACGATGTGACCGGATCCCTGCTTCAGCATCTCCTTTGCGGCGCGCTGCGTGATATGAAAGAAGCCAGCGACGTTCACGGCGAAGTTCAGATCGTAGTCTTCCTGCGTGAAGTCGACGAACGGCTTGGCTGTGAACACGCCGGCGTTGTTGACGAGAGTGTCGATGCGGCCGAAGCGCTCAATGGCTTCGCGAACGACGCGCTCAGCGGTCTCGACCTTCGAAATGTCGCCGGCGACAGCGTGAACGCCGGCATCGGAACCAGCCTTGATGGAACGCGAGGTAGCTACGACGTTGTAGCCCTTTTCCCGGTATCCACGGACGAGGCCCTCGCCGATGCCTTGGGACGCGCCGGTGATGATGGCTACCTTCTGATGACTGCTCATGATTGCATCCTTTCGATTGCGACGGCCGATCCCTCGGTCCGTCCAACGCCAGCGGCGTCGGTGCAATTGATTTAGATGTCTGCGTGTCTCGGGAGAATTGGCGATAGAAGGATGACACCCATCCGCCAAGCGGCATAATCACCGTATGCTTCCTGCCTCCCGGAGATCCGTCGGAGCTCACTCAGAAGATGGGGAGCGGCGCAGCATGTCGGCTTCGCGGCGGTCGTAGCACCCGGCCTGCGCTTGCGAGGAGAGTCAAGGCCAACGGCGATCTCTGCTATATGCCGGAACTTCTGCGTGTAAAGGCGAACCTGTTGTTGTCGATGTCGGCGTCAGATGAGGTGCACACGTGCCTGCTGCAGGCCCTCGACACAATCCGGAACATGGGTGCCCGCGGCTGGGAATTGCGTGCCGCGACCGACTTGGCTCGTTTCTTAGCGGCTGAGGGTCGCATAAGCGATGCGGGAGCGCTGCTTCAGCCGATCTTGGATAAGTTTGACGAAGCGCTTGATACCGAAGACCTCAAGATTGCGGGCGGCGTTTTGCGATGAACGAAAGTCCGCTGGTTCCACCCGTCACGAACCTAAGAGAGGGCATATTGCGGCCGGACAACATTTTCAGGGATGATCGGTGGTAGTGAAGATCCTGCAGAACCAAAACAGAACGCTGCCGTCCCTTTGCGGTAAACCTTCCCAATCAGTTGGCGAGTCTCGGCTGCCTGGCTAAGGACAGCAAGCAGGAACCCGAAGGCTGAGGAAATGCTCGGCTCCGCGTTCTCGTTTTTGGCCTTGCGCCCAAGCGGGATAGGGCTAGGTTCGCTACGAACAGCTGCTCGGCTGATTGTAAACATTCGTAGGAGGTTCGTTATGGAATATCGTCGTCTCGGCAAATCGGGCCTGAAAGTCAGCGAATTCTCCTTCGGATCATGGGTCACCTTTGGCAAGCAGGTTGATGGCGGCGATGCGGTCAGCCTAATGAAGCTCGCTTATGACAAGGGGGTGAACTTCTTCGACAATGCCGAAGGCTACGAGAGTGGAAAATCCGAACTTGTGATGGGCGAAGCGCTCAAGACGCTCGGCTGGAGCCGCGATAGCTTCATCGTCTCCAGCAAGGTGTTCTGGGGCGGGGAGAAGCCGACGCAACGCGGGCTGTCGCGCAAGCACGTAACCGATGCTGCCCACGCCGCGCTCAAGCGGCTGCAGGTCGAATACCTGGACCTCTATTTCTGCCACCGGCCGGATATCGATACGCCGATCGAGGAGACCGTTCGGGCGATGCACGATCTCGTGGCGCAGGGGAAGATCCTTTACTGGGGAACCTCGGAATGGTCGGCGCAGCAGTTAACCGAGGCTTACGCCGTCGCGCGGGATCTTCGCATCACGCCGCCGACGATGGAGCAACCCCAATACAACATCTTCGAGCGCCAGAAGGTGGAAGCCGATTATCGGCCGCTCTACGACCTTCTCGGTCTCGGAACCACGATCTGGTCGCCGCTTGCATCAGGCGTCCTCACCGGCAAATATAACGACGGCGTGCCGGCTGACAGCCGAATGAACCTTCCCGGATACGAGTGGCTGAAGGAGAAGCTATCGAGCGACGCTGGCCGCGCCCAGATCGCGAAAGTCCGCGAGTTGGCGAAGCTCGCAGACGAGATCGGGATCTCGATCACGCACCTTGCTCTGCTGTGGTGTCTGGCCAACAAGAATGTCTCAACTGTCATCCTTGGCGCGTCGCGCACGAGTCAATTGGAGGACAATCTTGCGGCCCTTTCGCATAGGGACAAGTTGACTTCCGACGTGCTCGATCGGATCGATGCAATTACCGGAAACAAGCCGGCGGCGGCGCAGCGGTTCTAGCTGCGAGGATCCACAGGCAGCAACGTGTGACGTACTTCTTTTCGTTCGCCTCTAGGACGGCTTAAGATTGAGCCGACATCGGCGCTAGTGAACCTGCCCGGCAGGTGGCGATTTCGTCAGACCATCCGGACGATCGGGAACATAATAGATCCGGTCCATCCAGGAAATTCCGACTTCTTCGGCCGCATCAATGAGGGCCAGCTTTGCATCGTCTGCCGGGAGCAACCCTTCCATAACTGCCGCGCAAACGGCAAGCGCACGCTCAAATGCCGGCCCAAAGGTTACCGGCCACTTGTCAGCTAGTAATGCGGAAGCTTCGCCAGTTCCTTTGATATCGATGGGTTGCGGAAAGTCAGGCAGCCAGATTTCCAGACCAAAGGTCCAATCGCTCCTTGAAAGCATGTGCGTGCTCCTCCCCTGAGTCGCTACGGGCAAAGACTCCTATCGGATCGCGGCGCTTTCATGGTCTCGAACGGCCCATGGCGTGTCGCCCGGACGATTTTACGACACTCTTGAAATTAGACCGCCAATCATGATGTCTACTTTGGATCCCAGCGGCCCGGCCCTAGAGCTTGCCGCCGCAGCCTCACCAGTGTCGTTACGTGCGTCGTTTACGGTAACATACTTCACTGCGCTGTTGGTTTCAGGCACCATCAACCCGGCACCCGCCCCGCTAAAGCGCCTCTTCATGCAACACGCGGGACCGTTAGCTCGACCTTTGAGCGCGTGAAAGACGGCATGGCACTGCGATGGCTCGTAAACCAATCCCGAAGATCGTGACCGGCAGGTTCGGAGGCATGGAATGGCAGACGACCAGGAAACATCAGCCCAAGCTCCTGAATTGGAGGCGACGGACTCCATTCCCCCGCAATATGATTGCGGCCCCCTCAAGCTAAGTGGCAGCAGCAACGCGTTGTACGAACGTCATCTTCTGTTCGACAACGTGCGGGCATCGAGCGAGATAGGAAACCGCGAGCGGTATGAGGCAGTCGCACGGTCCGTTCGGGATATTCTTTCCCAGCGCTGGGAAAAGACAGAAGAGGTCTATGATCGCGAGAACCCCAAGCGGGTCTATTATCTCTCGATGGAGTTCTTGATCGGTCGTTCCCTTAACAACAACGTTGTCAACCTGGGGCTAGGCCCTCTTGCGGATCGCTTCTTTCAAAGACATCAGCTGGACGAATTGGCCTTGCTTTCCGAAGAGCCCGACGCCGGGCTCGGCAATGGTGGTCTTGGACGCTTGGCAGCATGCTTTCTCGAGTCCATGGCGACGATGCAATTGCCTGGAATGGGCTATGGCTTGCGCTACGAGTACGGGATATTCAAACAGTCGATTGTCGATGGCTGGCAACGCGAACAACCGGACAATTGGTTGCGCAGGCCTGATCCCTGGGAAGTTGCCCGACCTCACTTGGCCGTGCCGGTCGAGCTTGGATGTTCGTTCGAAGTGCGCGGGGGAAGCCTGAGAGCGATCGCCGGCGTGCCTTCAAGCTTGCTCGGAATCCCTTACGACAGGCCTGTCGTCGGCTACGGCGGAAAAACGATAAACACGTTGCGGCTATGGGCTTCCGCAACTCCCCACGTATTCGATTTCCAGGAATTCAGCGCAGGTGACTTTGTTGGCGCACTGGCCGAACGGCTGACAGCGGAAACCGTGACACGTGTTCTTTATCCGGACGATTCCACCAGCATGGGACAGGGCCTTCGCTTCGTGCAGGAATATTTCCTTGTAGCGTGCTCATTGGCCGACCTGGTTCGACGCTTCCAAAAAAGCAACAGTAATTGGGACGATCTGCCGACGAAGGTGGCTATCCAGCTCAATGACACCCATCCGAGTCTCGCCGTTGCGGAGCTCATGCACATCCTCCTGGATACGGCAAAACTTGACTGGGAGCGTTCATGGGACCTCACGAAAAGGACCCTTGCCTACACAAACCACACCCTCCTCCCGGAAGCGCTGGAAAAGTGGCCGGTGCGCTGGTTTGAGTTGATGCTTCCACGGCACTTGGAAATCATCCTGGAAATCGATCGCCGCTTGCGGGAAGAGGTGCAAACTCGCTGGCCGGGCGACAATGGCCGCATCGAGCGTATAGCCATTGTCGAGCAAGGCAATCACCTGGTGCGGATGGCTCACCTCGCAATAGCCGGCTCCCACAGCACGAACGGTGTCGCGGAGATACACTCGAAGCTGCTCCGAAACGTCACCGTGAGCGACCTCGCAGAACTCTATCCTGACCGTTTCAACAACAAGACAAACGGCGTCACGCCACGCCGTTGGCTATTGCTGTCAAATCCGGGTCTTGCCGAATGCATCTCCGAAGCTATCGGCGACCGCTGGATAGCGAACGCGACGGACCTCGAACGTCTGAGGTCGCTTGCCGATGACAGCGGGTTCATTTCCGCCGTCCAAACCGCAAAACGCAAGGCCAAAGTCCGTTTTGCCGATTGGCTCAAGGCGCAGGCGGGAGTTCTGGTTGATCCTGACACGATTTTCGATAGCCAGGTGAAGCGCATCCACGAATACAAGCGACAGCTCCTGAATGGGCTGCGAGTCGTCGCCCTCTACCATCGGCTGCGGCAGAATCCTAGTCTCGATATGCCGCCACGCACCTTCATCTTTGCAGGAAAGGCGGCTCCTGCCTACCACGCTGCCAAACTGATTATAAAGTTCTTGAACAATCTTGCCGTCACGATCGACCGCGATCCGTTGGTGCGGGGTCGCCTTCGGCTACTATTCCTGCCCGACTACTGCGTGTCACTCGCCGAGCAGCTCATTCCTGCCAGCGACGTATCCAACCAGATATCAATGGCGGGATACGAGGCAAGCGGCACGAGCAACATGAAGTTCATGATGAACGGGGCGTTGACCATCGGCACGCGTGACGGCGCAACGATCGAAATGGCCGAGGCCGCGGGCGAAGAAAATTTCTTCCTGTTTGGGCTGACCGCAGACCAAGTTGCAAACAGCCGCTGCTGGTATAGCCCCGGCTGGCACTATGAGAACGAGCCAGAGATACGCGCTGTCCTCGACCTGATCTTCTCAGGCGAATTCTCGCGAAATGAGCCGGCAGTCACCGACGCGCTGCGCAACATACTTCTGGTCGGTGGCGATACTTACATGCATTTGGCCGATTTTACCTCCTACATGGATGCAGATTCCAATCTTCAATCACTCTATCGGAATCCGGAAGCTTGGAGCCGCAAGGCGATCATGAACATCGCGGCTTCAGGAAGGTTCTCGAGCGATCGCACGATCGCCGAATATGCCCGCGACATCTGGGAGGTAGCTCCATGTCCGTTGCCATCGGCTTAGTCTCATGACTGGATCGATGTATCGGTCCCGGCTAGACCAGCGGGAGTTGGCTCAGAAGTTTTCTGGTTTCGATCGCATCCCAGGAAATGTATTCGGTGATGGCCATCCCCACGATTTCGCAAGCAGCAGACACATCCCGAAGGAGCCGCACCACGTGCTCAGGTTCCAGGCGGGGGACACCGGATAGAAACGTTTTATCAGTACCCGGTTTATTGAAAAGAATTGGCGGGAAACGGCCGGGCAGGATCGCATCGACGTCGAGATGCACTGCAAGCTGCTTGATGTCCTCGTCCGCAATCCACTTCAGGATTGCGTTACTGTCGCCGTACAACTTACGCGAGGATGTGTGTCGGAGGTTCAGGCGATCAATGACCTTCTGCTCATTAGCAGACCACTCGTCCAGCCCCGCATACATGACCTTGGACGGTCGAACAGGGATATCAACCTCGCCGACGAAATCGCGGTCGGCCCTCGCCAAGGAGCATACCGAGCACCTGCGCGTGCGCGTGACCGGTGTCCTTCAGCGTCTGGATATCTGGATGTGCATCTATCCAGAGCACTCCGACGTCCCCACCGTATCGCTTGTTGAGATACGCGATTGGGGCCAGATCGACGAGACAGTCGCCTCCGATTGTAAGGATGCGATCCGGTGCGTGCTTTTCGATCGCGGACCGCGCTGACCGGGCTTGTTGCAGCAAAGCGCTCTTAGCGACAATTCCATCCTCCAGGGGCAGTTCCGCCTCACCAGGCGACGAAACGTCGATTGTTTCCTCGGGGCCCTGAGATCTCGGCGGAAGCCACGACAGCAAGCGCGAGCTGACGTAATACTCGGCGAGGTTCTCGCCTTGCCACTGGGGCAAATGTAATCTGAGGGTGTGGTCAACTGTGGCATGAGCAAACACTCCTTCGCCATCGCGTGTGCCACTGAAGTAATCAAGCCACCGAGCGCCAGGGCGGACATTCGAGGCGTGCAAACTTCCCTAGTGAGAATGCGGCGGTTACCAAGCAATCATGCTTAGACTATGCAGAATGATCTGCAGTCCCAGAGCGGCTTGGGTAACCCCGAGCACAACCGCCAAAACCTGCAATGACGTTCCGATCCATCTGAGGATGGATTCAGCAAACATCATGGCCAGCCAGTCAAGCGTCAGGATCAGCAATACGATCGCTGCCACGGTGACGCCTTCCGCTTGCCGGTCACCCGCCAACGTAGCGAAGACGATGACGGCAGCTATACCATAGGGCGTCACAATTGTTGGAAACGCCAACGGTGCCAGAGCAAATTTCAAGTCTATCTGGCCCTGCTCCGTTGGCCGTATCATTGGGTCCGCGGTCGGCTGCAAAACGGTTCGCAAAGCCACCATGAACAAGATAATGCCGCCCGTCATCGCCAGCACCGGCAACGAAATCTCCAGATTTTCAAGCATGGTGCGTCCGAGAAATCCGGCGATGGCGAGCGCCGCCGCCGAGAACAGGATCGCTCTGGTGGCTAATTGTCGCCGAACGCTGGGCTCGTAGCTGCCCGCAAGGACCTTGAATGGCACCAGTATCTTAATTGGGCCGAGCATCAAAAAAAGCATCAGGAATATCTTGCGTGAGCCGAATTCCACCTCTGGGAACTCCGGCAGGGGCAAGGATTGCGCAACGGATTGCACCGGAACGCTCACCGCCCAAACCATAGCCAGTACAGACGCCAGGAGATATCGCCGCACGGGTTCCTTTGCTTTTGTGGTATGGGTCGCCTGGTGTTCGTCAGCCATATCAGCGGAACCGGGTTGCGATCCCGCCCCATACCACTTTCCGTTCTCGACCGCCATTTCGCCTTGGGGTCGAAGCGGTCTCTGGCTTCAGTGGCTTCCCCACGCCCGGTCGGCCATTTGAAGACAAAGTCCGGCCCAGGATTGGACCATGTCCCAATACACGACGGGGTTGGGAACCAACCCGATAGCCGCTTGCATTTCGGCAGCGCTCGTTGTTCAGTTCAGCAGCATGCATGTTTCATGGAGGGAGACATGGGCGCGACGATCGTCGAGCGCCTCGCAGAATGCGCCGCGATGATAGAAGATCTCTCGCAACGCATTTCCCGGATCCAAACGGGCGAGGTGCAGCATCAGGCCAGATTCGCTGGTGGGTCCTGGGAGGACATTACGCCGGAGATGCTCGTTCTCTATGAGCGTCTGCTCGAAAACCAAAAGTTCCTTGCTGAGGATCTGCGCGGCCGTTTGAGTAGCGGCGATAGCTGATCTCACCTCCCGTGGCCTCACAAGAAGGCGGGCCACCGTGGTTCGAACATTCGGCGCTGTTCAACTTCCGTTTCCGCGCCCATCAGCGATGACTTAGATCGCTGTGACACATGACAGTTCATCGTAGCGCCCGTGACTGCTTGATCAACCCGATCTGACTAGCTCGTCCGGCGATCACGAGCGCGCTATTTCGCACGATCGGCATGAATTTGCATTCCAACTGCACGTCGACAGCAATTCTCCACATTGGACAGCCATGACGGGCATAGATCGGCTCCCGTAATTTACCGTAACGTACGTGCGGCCGGAGCTGATTGCTGCTAGCCTGTCTTCATGGAGTTGCGAGGGGCCTCCGCATCCGCAAGTATTTTTCGCTCGACCGGCGGCTGCATTTTCTGCGGGTGCAAGCGAGGCTGCCCAGACGTCCAGTGGAGACGRTGATCCGTCTTCCACCAAAGAAAGAAAAGGTGCGATCATGACAAGGTTTCTTGCTTGGTGTGCAACTTGGCTGGCGGCGGTGTCCTGGCTCGTCATTCCGACAGAGCTACCGACTGCCTACGCGCAGCAGCCAGCGCCCGCACCCGCTTCTGCTTCAGCCGCCGCGCCGGCACCGAGTACCGCCGAAACAGCAGCGGCGCCTCAGGCCTTGACGGAGGACGAACTCGAGACGCTTGTCGCGCGCATCGCACTTTATCCGGATGACCTCGTGGCACTGATCACGGCTAGCTCGCTGTTTCCGCTGCAGATCGTCGAGGCGAACCGGTTCCTTGAAACGAAGAAGACTGATGACAAGCTTAAGCCCAAGGAGACTTGGGATGGCAGTATCATCTCTCTTCTCAACTATCCTGAGGTCGTCAAGATGATGAACGACGACCTGGAATGGACACAGACGCTCGGACAGGCGATCACCTATCAGCAGAAGGACGTCCTTGTGGCCATTCAACAGCTACGCGACCAAGCGGTGGCCAAGGGCGCGATCAAGACGGACGACAAGATCACGATCGTCAACGAGGGCGACAACGTTGTCATCCGGCCGACCGACCCCGAGAAAGTCTACATCCCGAAATATCCGCCGGAGATGCTCTACGAGCCGGGCTACGCCTACCAGCCTATTAGCTACTACGACCAGCCCTATTCGAACTATTGGTATCCCGGTGCTGCCTTCTTCGCCGCAGCCGTGACGGGCGTTGCCTGGGCGGCTGCGGTCAACTGGGACAACTGGGGCGTTTGGGGCGGCAACTGGGGCGGCGACATCGACGTCGATTGCAACAACTGTTTCAACAACCGCAATTTCAACGGCAAGGTTAAGTGGAACGACGTCGACTGGAAGAACGTCGACCGCAGCAAGCTCAACATCGACAGAAGTCAGTTGGCGAACGTCGACCGAAACACTATCCGAAACAATCTCCAGGCCAATGGCGCCAACAACCTGCGCAATCGCGCCTCCGAGATCAACCGTGAGCGCGGCGCTGGCGTCGCCAACCGGGCGGACCGCGCAGCCGACGTTCGCAGAAGCACCGCGGAGGGTCTGAAAAACCGTGGTGGTAACGCCGGGCAAGCCGGCCTCAACCGCCCCGGCGGTGGGGTCGCCAACCGGCCAGCGGCAGGAAATCGGCCAGGCGCCGGCGCGGGCGTAAATCGCCCCGGTGGCGGAAACCGGCCGGCGGCCGGCCAGCGGCCCGCGAACGGTAAGCTCGCCGGCAAGGCAGACAACCGCGGCCGCGCAAACGCACTCGGCAACGTCTCGTCGAAGCGCGGTCAGGTCGACGCTTCGAGGCGTGGAGCGCAGAGCCGCGCCAACGCCCAGCGCCCCAACCGTTCCAACGTCCAGCGCTCGCCCAACCGTTCCAACATTCAGCGCGGTGGGGGTGGACGGTCGCAGATGAGCCGTGGCGGTGGCGGACGGCAGCAGATGAGCCGCGGCGGCGGCGGTAGACAAATGCCTCGAGGCGGCGGCGGCCGCGGTGGCGGTGGCGGACGCGGTGGCGGCAGACGTTGAGCGACCTTTGGGGAGAAAAACGATGAACACGTTCTTCAAGTCTGCAGGCCTCTGGGCCGTTCTTGCAACAACGACCGTTCTTTGCGGAACTGTACCGGTGCTCGCCCAGGATACGCCGTTCGACAGCTTCACGGCCTCAACTCCGGCGCCGCAATTCGACGACCCGATTGCGGCGGTCGACAAGCTGAAGGCAGCGCTGTCGTCCGGCGACGTCGATGGTCTTGCTGCGCTGCTCGGCATTGACGCGGCCAAGCTAAAGGCCAACGAGGACGCCATGAACACCTACCGGCAAATCCGCGAGGGCGCCGCAAAGCAGGTGGTCGTGGAGGACCGGGACGGCAAGAAGATCGTCGAGATCGGCGACAAGCTTTGGCCGCTCCCCTTCCCGCTCGCGAAACGTGGTGATGGCAAATGGGCCTTCGATACCAAGGCGGGCTTCGAGGAGGTCCTCGACAGGCGGATCGGCGAGAATGAACTGCAAGCGATCGACACCATGCGCAACTACGTCGACGCGCAGCAAGAATACGCTTCGGCCGATCACGACGGCGACGGCGTTCTCGAATATGCACAGAACCTTATAAGTAGCCCTGGCAAGACAGACGGCCTTTACTGGCCCCCCAACCAAGGAGACTCAGACAGTCCCGCCGGAGCCTTCGTCGAACAGGCCGCTCTCGAGCGTGCGAAGGCCGGGGATGGCTATTTCGGCTACCGTTTTCGGATCCTGAAGGGCCAGGGCGCCAACATAGCCGGTGGCGACTACAGCTACATAATCAACGGCAACATGATCGTCGGGTTCGCGCTCGTCGGATGGCCCGTCAAATACGGTGAGACGGGAGTGAAGACGTTCCTGGTGAGCGAGAAGGGCGTCGTCTACGAACGCGATCTCGGCACCAACACCGCCGCGGCGGTCGCGAAAATGACGCGCTTCAACCCTGACGAAAAATGGGACATCGTACCCAACTGATTTTGGC